>JAFGFE010000008.1 GCA_016931225.1 Candidatus Zymogenaceae bacterium | reverse complement strand
CGTCGTCCATGCCCAAATCATCATCGAGGAGGCTGTCTCCCCCGCCGACGTCGTCCATGCCCAAATCATCATCAATCGCCAGACCGTCGTCATCCAAACCGCCGGATCCTTCTCCGGGAACACCGGCGCCGCCGTCATCCAAGCCGAAATCAATATCGGCGTCGATATCATTCATCAGATCATCGCCGAAACCGGCGTCGGAGTCATCCGTTATACCGTCTCCAAAATCATCGTCCATCCCGTCATCCAGGCCTTCGTCGAAACCGGCGGTGTCGTCCATCCCCTCGCCACCCGCCGTGACGTCATCGTCCATGTCAAAATCGGAACCACCCCCCACATCCATCCCCATATCTTCGCCGCCGGCAAATTCATCCTGTCCGCCGGTGTCGACCGGCTGCTGAGGAGGAGCCTGATCAACCGCGGGCGCCGATTCCGGTCCAGGGACGCTGAAAATAGTCGAGCATTTCGTGCAGCGGATCTTCACACCTTCCGGTTTTATTTTTTCATCCGGCAGGTTAAACTTCGTACCGCAACTGCTGCAGGAAACAATCATGGCATTAGGGTAATGACATAAAATAAACGAGTAAAAAGTTATGCGCCGTGTTTTTTTATTATATCATCCGCATGGTATTTTACAAGGGAAAAACCAAGAAATCCGCTCCTATTATACTTGAGATTTTACCCACCTTTATGTATACTTTTAATTGAGTATGCATATTTTCAGACATCGAATTGATTCAGCATGAAAGAAAAGGGTTTTTTGGGGGAAATCCAGCAAAGAAGCGAGGAACTCTCGACGATTAACGAAATCGGCCGTGCCCTCACCTCAAGTCTGGACATCAAGGAAATTCTCTCCATCATAATGCAGCAAGTCAAGGTTTTGCTGAACCCAGAAAATTGGTCTCTCCTCCTCGTGGACGAGGAGACCAACGAGCTCTATTTTGAAATCGTCGTGGGCGAACGGTCCGACAAGATCAAGGATATCAGACTCAAGATGGGAGAGGGAATCGCCGGATGGGTCGCCAAAAACGCCGAACCACTTATCGTCCCCGATGTTTCGGCCGATGCACGGTTCACACCGAAAGTGGACGAGGTCTCTGATTTCGAAACAAAGGCGATCGTCTGTGTCCCCGTCATCAGCAAGGGTAAAATCCTGGGCGTCATTGAACTGATAAACTACGATGACGACAACAACAACGCTTTCGGCGAGGACGACATGAGGATATTGTCGATACTGGCCGATTACATCGCCATCGCTCTCGACAATGCCCGCTACTACAATATCGCCAGGAAGCTTATCCTGACCGACGAGCTGACCGGCCTTTACAACTCCCGGTTCATCCACCAGCTCCTCAATGGAGAGGGACATGACGAAATAAAGAATCTCTCCCTCGTTTCGATGATATTCATCGATCTTGATTACTTCAAAAATATCAACGACAAATACGGCCACCTTATCGGCAGCAAGACCATCAAGGAATTCGGCGAATTGCTCAACGGGCTCCTCCGGGAGGGCGATATCGGGATCCGGTACGGGGGAGACGAATTCGTCATCCTCCTTCCTCAGGCCGACAAGTCTGAAGCATACGAGTTCGCCAAGCTCATCAGAAACAAGATAAAGAAGGCCTATTTCCTCAAAAACGACTCGCTGAACATCAAGCTCACGGCAAGCTTCGGCGTCGCCTCCATTCCCGAAGACGCCTCTAATTTCCAGGAGCTTATCGGAGAGGCGGACAAGGCCATGTACCAGGTAAAAAACTCCTTTCGAGACGGCATTTCCCTTGCGAAAACCACCTGGGTGAGCGATTATTAGCCCCCCCTTTTCCCGCCCGATCGGAACACGGACCCCGCCTCCCCTCCCGCACACTGTAAAAATCGATAGCGAAAGTACAACGCCGCACCACCCAGTCCCTTCGTCCGCTCACACACCGGGACTTTCAGCCTCATACGTGCACAGCCCCGAATTGAATTAAAAAACGTGTTGTTTTGTATTTTTCATTTGACAAATCGTTTTTATATCTATATATTGTATAACTGTTACAGCCAGGCCCAATATACAGGTGCCGGCTGAATTCGCCGCTTTGGGGGGTCTTTCACACAACGCATTTATGGTGTAGATAACCGCTTTCATCCCTTTCGTATTCTGACGGAACAGACCGTATCACACACCAGGGATTATCATCCGAAAAGACCCTTCCCGACTTATGCGGTTTACAAGCCAGTCTACTTTCAGCCGTTGCGTTCTTCTTGTCGATACCTTTCGGAGGAGATCATGGGATCAGTCACCAATCTTCAACAGAATAACTCGTCTGACATTCCCGCGCCCTTCACGCATATTTCCAAGCGGGACGGTCGGCTGGTTCCCTTCGAGGCGGGAAAAATCACATCGGCCATTCTCAAGGCCGGACGGGCCACGGGAGAATACGAGGCCGAGACGGCCCGAACGCTGACCATAAAGGTCCTGGGACTGGCCCAAACGATGATATCCGGCACTCCTGCGGTTGAGGAAATCCAGGACCTGGTGGAAGAGGTGTTGCTCGCCTCCACTTTCAAGCGCACCGCCAAGGCGTATATTCTCTACCGGGATCAGCACAGCCGCATCAGGGAAATGGCGACCCGGGCCGACGTCGACCTCATCGATCGTTATCTGGAGCGCCTGGACTGGAAGGTAAAGGAAAACAGCAACATGGCCTATTCCCTGCAGGGCCTGAACAACTATATCTCCAGCGAAATTTCCCGGGTCTACTGGCTCAACAAGATTTACACCCCCGACGTCCGGGAGGCCCATTCCTCGGGTGATCTCCATATACACGACCTGGGCCAGCTCTCGGTGTACTGTGTGGGGTGGGATCTTAGAGATCTTCTGATCACCGGGTTCTGCGGGGCGCCGGGCAAGGCGGAAAGCCGACCGGCCCGTCATTTCCGGTCGGCCCTGGGTCAGATTGTCAATTTCTTCTACACCCTCCAGGGCGAGGCCGCGGGCGCCCAGGCCTTTTCAAATTTCGACACCCTTCTGGCCCCGTTCATCCGGTACGACGGCATGGAATACGTGGAGGTCAAACAGGCCCTCCAGGAATTTGTTTTCAACGTCAACGTGGCGACAAGGGTCGGATTCCAAACCCCGTTCACCAACGTCACCCTGGATTTGACCCCTCCCTCCACCCTGGCGGATGAGGCCGTGGTCATCGGCGGAGAAGTGAAGAGCGAGGTCTACCGCGACTTCCAGACCGAAATGGACATCTTCAACCGGGCGTTCCTGGAGGTGCTCTCGGAAGGCGACGCCAAGGGGAGGGTCTTCACCTTTCCCATTCCGACCTACAACATCACGGAGGACTTCGATTGGGACAATCCGGTTATCCGGAATCTCTGGGAGGTGACCGCCCGATACGGCATCCCCTACTTCGCCAATTTCGTCAATTCGGACATGTCTCCGGACGACGCCCGCTCGATGTGCTGTCGGCTGCGCCTGGACCTGCGTACGCTGGAAAAGCGGGGCGGCGGCCTTTTCGGCTCCAATCCCCTCACCGGCTCCATCGGCGTAGTGACCATAAACATGCCCCGCATCGGCTACCTGGCACAAGACGAAGGGGACTTCATTGAGCGCCTCGATTCCCTGATGGAGATCGCCCGCACGAGCCTCGAGACCAAGCGTAAGGCCTTGGAAACGCTGATGGACAGGGATTTCTACCCCTACTCGAAATTCTATCTCAGGGATGTGAAGAAACGATTCGGCCGATACTGGAATAATCATTTTTCCACCGTGGGGCTGGTTGGTCTGAACGAGGCGTGTATGAACCTTCTGGGGGAGGACATCGGCACCGAAAACGGAGCCGCGTTCGCCGAGAGGGTGCTCGATCACATGCGGCAGGTGCTGACGCGGTTTCAGACCGAGACCGGAAACCTCTACAATCTGGAGGCTACCCCGGGCGAGGGGACTTCCCACCGCCTTGCCCGGCTGGACAGAAAACGCTACGGTGACATCGTCACCGCCAATACCGACGGAAGCACGGACATCAACGACGCCTTCTATACCAACTCCAGCCAGTTGCCGGTCGATTACTCCACCGACGTCTTCGAGGTCCTTGACCTCCAGGATCACCTTCAGACCCTCTACACCGGCGGCACCGTCCAGCACATTTTTCTTGGGGAGGCGGCGCCGGACCCGGAGGCGGTCAAGGCGTTCGTCAAGAGTGTCTGCTCCACCTATCACCTCCCGTATTTTACCATCTCACCCACCTTCTCGGTGTGCCCGGACCACGGATACCTGACCGGCGAGCATCCGACCTGCCCCCACTGCGGCAGGGAGGCGGAAATATACTCCCGGGTGGTGGGATATCTTCGGCCCATCAACCAGTGGAACGAGGGGAAGCAGGCGGAGTTCTCCCTGCGGAGCCGGTATCGCATCGAGACGCCGGGAGGTGCCTCATGAGAATCGGCGGCATCGAGCGGTTCAGCCTCACCGACTTTCCGGGAACACCCGCCGCGGTGGTGTTCACAAAGGGGTGCAACTTCCGCTGCCCCTACTGCCACAACGGGCGGATCCTTTCCGTGGGACCCGCGTCCGACAATGACCTGTCCGCTGAAAGGGTGCTTACGTTTCTCGAGTCGAGAAGGGGAAAGCTTGCCGGGGTGGTCGTCAGCGGCGGGGAGCCGACGATCCAGCCGGACCTCCCACAGTTTCTTGCATCGATTCGAAAGATGGGATACGCCGTCAAGCTGGATACCAACGGCAGCAGACCGGAGATGGTCGAGAGGGTAATCGTCGGGGGCCTCGTCGATTTCATCGCCATGGATGTGAAGGCTCCCCGTGAATTGTACCCGATCCTGGCGGGCGCGCCCGTCGATACTATTGCCGTGATGGAGAGCATCTCCCTCATCGCGTCATCGGGCGTCCCCCACCTCTTTCGCACCACCGTCCCGCCGGGTCTGTTGACAAATTGCGACGTTGCCGCGATTCAAGCCCTCATCCCGGAGGGATCCCCCCACCTCACTCAGCCCTGCCGGACGGAGAATGCCCTGGAGCCCGAGGTGTGCGTCTCGGGAACATACCAAGCGCCCTCGGTGAGCCATACACCCGCCGTCATGGTTCCGTAAGACGACCTTTTCACGAGCCGTCTCGGGAATTTCCATCCCATCAACGTCCCGGCCGTCCTTTTTGTCACCCGGGGGACGCGGAACATCTGCGGGAGACAAACCGAGTTTTCCCCCTGCGGGATCTCTTGACGCCGCTCAGAAACGGCCCACCCGCGATCGCTCATAGCGATGTGTCGGGTGAGAGGGAGTGAAGGGGGGGATAAGGAAGGAAGGGGGGGGGAGGGAGAGAAGACGCCTCTCAGGCGCCGAAGAACGCTTTCACCCCCCGCCACAGGGCGGTGAAATAGGCGATCGCCTCGGGGTCCTTCACCTTTTGTGTCCACATATACTTCCCCCACCCGATCTGGGCCAGGATGTATTCCCCGAAGGCGAACTGGCCTATGGCCGTCTGCCCTGTGGCGAACTGCCCCAGGCCGAAGAGCGCCCCCAGGGCGAGCTGACCCACGCACACGATCCCCGCCACGCACTGGCCGAAAGCGAAGAGAACTCCCACGCCCACCTGGGCGACGGTCACAAGCCCCACCCCGAACTGGCCCACGGCGATGAGACCCCGGGCGACCAGCACCTTCCCGGTCGCCGCATCCCGTCCGAAGGCCACATGGACGACGGGCCAGCCCAGAATCTCCGCCTCGGTGCGCCACTGAAAACCCCGGTACGCCTTCGCGGGAACGCCGCCCGTGGCATGCTCCGAGGTGTATTCATGACCACATCGGGGACAGAACCGCTCGCCCCGCCGCAGTGCCGCCCCACACGACGGACAAAAAAGGCCCCTCTCATTCCTTCTCATCATGCCTCATCCCTTCTTGTCATGCCGCATTTTCCCTCGAACCCTCTCAACCCGTCCAATCCACTCTCATCTCCTCCCGACGACCGACGGGGCGATATTATTCGCCCTTCTCCTCGATAATCCACACGTCCGGGAAATGCCTGCCGTATTCATTGCAGTCCAGGCCGTAGCCCACCACGAACCCCTCCTGCATCTCAAGCCCCACATAGTCGACGTCGATGTCCACCTCCCGTCGCGCCTTCTTGTCGATCAGCGCACAGATCTTCACCGATGCGGGCCCCCTGAGGCGCAACTGATCCCGAAAGTACCTCAGCGTAATGCCGGTATCGACGATATCCTCCACGATCAGGACATGACGGCCGTCAATGGGGTCCTCCAGGTCCTTGATGACCTCCACCTCTCCACTGCTGGTGGAGGACGCCCCGTAGGACCTGAGCACCACGAAGTCCAGCTCCACGTCCATGTTCAGTTTCCTGACCAGGTCCGCCATGAAGATGAAACAGCCTTTCAGCACTCCCACGACCAACAGCTTCTTATCCCGATAGTCGTCGTTGATCCGCCGGGCGAGGCGATTCACCGCATCTGAAATGCTGTCTGCGGAGAACACCATCTCTTTTCTTTCGTACATAGGGCACCCCATGATGGTATGGATGATTCAGTCTAAAGGAGAGTGTCACGATTGTCAAGAGAGCGACGCACGCCACCCTCCGACGAACACGAGACCCGTCCGCAAAAAAAGACGCCCGCTTCCCGCATTGTTACTGTCTAATTGCCTTGTAGATATATATTGACATATAAAATATCTTGACCGTAAACTAATATAGGGGTAAAATTATTGATTTATAAGGGAAATTTCGGAGACCCTCATGCAGCTTTTTATCGACACCGCGGACATTGAAGAGATCAGAGAAGCCCAGGAAATGGGCGTTATCGACGGAGTGACGACCAATCCCTCACTGGTGGCAAAGACGGGACGGAAGTTTTTCGACGTCCTCTCTGATATCGTAGCAATCGTCTCTGGGCCGGTCAGCGCCGAGGTCATCAGCACAGACAGCCAGGGCATGATCGCTGAGGCGAAAGAGCTCTCCTCCATCGCCGATAATATCGTCATCAAGATACCTCTTATCCCCGAGGGTCTCAAGGCGGTTCGGTCGCTTTCGGATCAGGGCATAAAGACCAACGTGACCCTGATCTTCTCCCCCCTCCAGGCCCTCCTTGCGGCGAAGGCCGGGGCGACATACGTAAGCCCCTTCGTGGGGCGGCTCGACGACATCGCCCATGTCGGCATGGAGCTTGTCGACCAGATCGTCACAATCTATGCAAACTACGATTTCGAAACACAGGTGCTGGTGGCATCGATCCGAAATCCGATACACCTCCTGGACGCCGCCCTCACCGGCGCCCACGTGGCCACCGTTCCCTTCAAAGTCATCACCCAGTTGACCAGACATCCGCTTACGGACCAGGGTTTGGAACGATTCCTGGCGGACTGGAAAAAAGTGCCTCAGTAAAAAAGCATATGCCCCCGTCCCGGGCGTGAAGAAAAGGAGCCGACATGAAAAAGCATGGAGTCAGTATCCTGCTGATCAGTATATTACTCTGGTGTGCCTCGTGCGGCACAGACTCAATCGACTATTCCCTTGGGTCCGATACCGGTCCCGCCTACGGCGACTCCATCATCATCGGCTCCATAGGCGACGCCTCAAACCTCATCCCCATGCTCGCGTCCGACAGCGTCTCCTTCGAAGTGGCGGCCTATATCTATAACGGTCTGGTGGAGTACGACAAGGACTTCAACATCATCGGCTCCCTGGCAGAATCCTGGGAGATATCCGAGGACAACCTGACGATTACCTTTCATCTCAGGGACGATGTCGTCTGGCATGACGGCGAGCCGTTCACCAGCGAAGATGTCATGTTCACCTATGAACTGATTATCGATGAAAACACCCCCACCGCCTACGCCCAGAAATACCTCTTGGTGACAGAGGCGAAGGCGCCGGACCCGTATACCTTTATCGTCACCTATGACGAGCCTTTGGCACCGGCCCTCATCAGCTGGGGGGCTTTACAGATACTGCCCAAACACCTGTTGGAGGGGGTTCCGATCACCGAATCCGACCTCGCGCGACATCCCGTGGGCACGGGGCCCTATACCTTCGGCGAGTGGAAAACCGGGGAGAGCATCATCCTGAATTCGTTTCATGAGTACTTTTTGGGCCGACCCTACATCGACCGCATCATCTACCGAATCATCCCGGACACCGCCACGATGTTCCTCGAGCTGAAGGCCGGCGGCGTGGATTGGATGGGGCTTTCGCCCATTCAATACAAACACCAGACCGACGACGCCTCATTCAAAAAAAACTTCAACAAATACGAGTACCTCGCCGACGGCTATGCGTACCTGGGCTTCAACATGGACGACAAGAAATTCTCCGATGTCCGGGTGAGAAAGGCCATCTCGTACGCCATCGACAAGCAGGAGATCATCGACGTGGTGCTGTTGGGGCTGGGAGAAATCGCCATCAGTCCCTACAAGCCGGGCACCTGGGTGTATAATCCGAACGTCGAGCGTTACGATTACGACCCGGAAAGGGCGAAAGAGCTCCTTTCCGAGGCGGGCTGGACCGATACCGACGGAGACGGCATCATCGATAAGGACGGCGTCCCCTTCACCTTTACCATCATTACAAACCAGGGAAATGACCTCCGCGCCAAGACAGCGGAGATCATCCAGGGAAGGCTTGCTGATGTGGGCATCGAGGTGAAAATACGCATCATCGAATGGGCCGCTTTCCTGTCCGAATTCGTGGAGCCGAGAAACTTCGAGGCGGTCATCCTGGGGTGGAACATCCTCCAGGACCCGGACCTGTATAACGTCTGGCATTCCTCCCGGACGGGGCCCGGAGAATTGAACCATATCAACTACAAAAACAGCGAGGTGGACAAGCTCCTTGAGGACGGACGGAAAATCTTTGATCAGGACGAGCGGAAGGTCTACTACGATCGCATCCAGGAGATTCTCGCCGACGAGGCACCGTATGTGTTTCTCTATGTTCCATACGCTCTGCCGGTGGTGCATGCCCGGTTTCACGGTATCGAACCCGCGCCTGCGGGTATCTCCTACAATTTTATCGAGTGGTACGTGCCCGAGGGCATGCAGAAATACACCCATCTCCCGTAGCGGGCCCCGGGTGAGGACGGCGTAATGCTGCGATATATCGCAAAAAGACTGGTGATGATGATTCCGATCCTGTTCGGGATCACCGTCATCTCCTTTCTTGTCATCCACCTGGCCCCCGGCGAGCCGACGGATATCGCCGCCGGCATGAATCCCGACGCCGCCCCGGAGGCCAAGGAGCGCCTGAAGGAGATATACGGCCTCAACGACCCGCTGCATGTTCAATACCTCAACTGGGTCACGCGCATCGTCGTGCTGGACTTCGGCAATTCGTTTGCCCCGGACAATAGGCCGGTTATCGAAAAAATCGCCGAGACCATACCCATCACCATCACGATAAACGTCCTCTCGATTCTCCTCATCATGGTCGTGGCCATCCCCATCGGTATCTACTCCGCGACGCACCAAAACAGCGTCTTTGATAAAACGTCCACGGTCTTTGTCTTTATCGGGTTCGCCGTGCCCACGTTCTGGCTGGCGCTGTTGCTCAAGATGTTGTTCGGCATAAAGTTGGGGTGGCTCCCCATTTCCGGGGTCAGATCCATCTCGTTTATTTACGAGACCTTCGGCCCCGTTGAAAAGGCATGGGACATTTTCAGACATCTTCTGATGCCCGTGACCCTGTCCGCCTTCGGCGGACTGGCGGGGCTCTCACGATACATGCGCAGCAACATGTTGGAGGTCATCCGCCAGGACTATATAACCACCGCCCGGGCAAAAGGGCTCCCGGAACGAACGGTGATATACAAGCACGCCATGAGAAACGCGTTGATGCCGGTCATTACCATTCTGGGACTTTCCGTGCCGGGCCTCATCGGCGGGAGTGTCATTTTCGAGAGCATTTTTTCAATTTACGGCATGGGAAGACTCTTTTACGCCAGCGTCCTCTCCAGGGATTATCCCGTGGTCATGGGGATTCTGGTCATCGGGGCCGTGCTGACGCTCGCCGGCAACCTCATCGCGGACGTATCGTACGCGTTGGTCGATCCGCGAATCCGGAGGGGATAGTGCTATGGGACAACAACGGCTACGTCTAGGAGAGTTCCTCATCAAGCACGGCCTCATTACCGAACAACAACTTGATGAGGCACTCAACAAGCAGTTTCAGACCGGCGAGCGACTGGGTCGGATTCTGGTGGGCATGGGCGTCGTCAGCGAAAACAAAATACTGTCGGCCCTCAGGGTGCACCTGGGCTGCCCCATGATAAACCTTAAAAAAAAGAAGGACATCCCCCAGCAGGTGCTCAACCTCGTTCCCTATGATCTGGCAAAACGGTCCCAGGCGATTCCGCTGTCCGTGGTCAGTCACAAAGACGGCCACGAACTCCTTGTTGCCATGTCCAATCCGATGGACACGGACCTCATCGACGATATTGAATTTGTCAGCGGCTGTACGGTCAAACCGGTCCTGGCGCTGGACACGGATATCTCGCACGCCCTCACCCGTTTTTACGAATCCAACCGATCGGGCGATGAAATATCCCTGGATAGCAAGGACGACGATGACATGGTCATCATCATGGGCGGTTCCGAAAAGGTCATATCCGGCAGGACACCCCCAAAATCCCAAACCGAGGCCGGCGCGCCCGATGTGGAAAAGACACCCGCAGAGCGACTGAACATGCTCCTGCAAAGGGATGACGCCTTCCCGGATTTCATCAAACACCTGTTGGACAGACAACTTATTTCGATCAATGATATACTGCGCATCATACAGTATATAAAAAACTCGGAGTGATATACGGGCCGGAGAGGATATCGAGAGGCCTCCGGCTCGATCCGGGCGGACCCGGAAGCCGCCGTGTGCAGCCGAAACACCGTCCGGATATAACGACAAAAGGACTCAGTTATGGCCAGACCGAAAATGCGCCTGGGCGAATTCCTCATCAGCAGAAACCTCATCACCAGGCAGAATCTGACCGACGCCCTCGAATACCAGAAGAAACATGGGGGGAGGCTGGGTTGGATTCTGGTTATGCACAACCTGATAACCGAAGAGAAGCTCCTCTCCGCTCTCAAATACCACCTGGAAATCCCGATCTTGGACCTCGAGACCATAGTTATCGATTCGAACGTGCTCAAGCTGGTGCCGAAGAAGCTTGCAGAACGGCATTCCCTGCTCCCGGTGAAAATAATCACCAGCTTCGGAAAGAAAACGCTCTTGGTTGTCATGTCAAACCCGATGGATATCGAAGCCATCAACGAGGTGGAATTTGCAGCCGGTACGTTTGTTCAGCCGGTCCTCGCCAAGGAACGGGACCTCATGCGCGCACTGAATAGATACTACGGCATTGAAACGGGACACACCTACACGAATATGGAGAGGGGTGGTGTGTCCGAAAATCAGGACGACATGATCATTATTACGGGAGGAAAGCAATTTTCCATTTACGAGGAGCGCTCCTCTCGGGAAGTCACCGAAGAAGACAAAGCCGATACCGATACATCCAATATTCCCACATTTGAGACGCCGGATCCCGCCCTCGACGCAGACACCGTCAGCCGTAACGATCGAGTGGAGTTTGAGCCGGAGGGGGAACCATCCGCGGCGCCATCTGCGATGCGTGAAAACGTTCACACCACCCCGGCATCCTCCGACAGGCGTGGGAAGTCGGGATCGGCTCGGGTTTCCGACCTCGAACGACTGTATGCATCGCTCTCTCCGGCGTCAAAAAAGCTCCTGGTGAAAATCATCATTACACAGCTTGTGCGACAGAAAAAAGCCTCACTGAATGATATAGAAAAATGGTTTCAAGACAAATCGTGATCTCCCCAGATCCCATGCGGCATACATACGGATGGAATAGTATATTATGCACTTTATCATGTATGTAATACTCAATGCGACGCCCCTGCCATCAGAAAGGACGGCTCGATGACACAGACCAAAATGCGGCTCGGAGAGTTCCTTGTTAAGAACAATATTATCACGCAGGATGAACTGACGCAGGCGCTCAACCACCAGGAAACACGGGGCGGCAAGCTTGGAAATGCACTGATTTCTTTAAATATTATTTCTGAGGATAGGCTTCTGGAAGCGCTCAAACAGCACCTGAAGGTGCCGACGATGGAACTGGAAAACCGCGATATCCCGGAGGACACTCTCAACACCATACCGCCCAAACTGGTCAGAAAACACACCGCGGTTCCGGTTCAAATCCAGAAAGACTCCTTGGGCAAGAATACCCTCCTTCTCGCGATGTCCAATCCAATGGATATTAACGCCATAGAGGAAATAGGGTTTGCAACCGGGATGAAGGTTTCGCCGGTGCTGGCAAAAGACAGCCAGATACACGCGCTGATTCGGAGATATTACGAAGAGGATACAAACATCCCGGAGAATAACAAACCCTCTTCGGAGAAACAGGATATCGTACAGAACCCACAGAGTGCACCGGGAGAATCCGATACAAACTGGCAGGAGAAAATCAACTCCATTCCGTCGTTGCAGACATATGGATGGGATAAACGCCCCGAGGCTTTTAAAATAACGGAACAATCAGAAGAGATGAGAATGCTTTTCGATCTGATGGACCTCCTGGTGAAAAAAGGGCTGGTAACCGAAGATGAGCTGGAAGAGATTCTTTCCCAGTATCTGTAAACACATGTTTTCATGCTTTTTCAGATGAGCGTTCATTGAACAGTATGAGGTTGCCGATAGTATCCCATATATTCATATAAACAATCCGATTTCCCAAAAAACGGGCGGTTTCCCATAAAAAAATTTAAATATGCTATATCCATACTTGAAGTAATATACCATTTTGCGTTAAAATAGCGGTCGTATTCCTTGGTTGCACCCGTTTACACGGAGATATCGTTTCTCCGTAAAGAAGTGCATCAGGCGCGTAGCAACACGTCCAGTCGTTTGAAAGAATTCGAAAGGTATTTGTTTGATGGCCACGAAAAAGAAACGGTTTGGAGAACTGCTGGTTGAAAAGAAGGTCATCACGGAAGACGATCTCTCCCAGGCGCTGTCCTATATTACCAAAAACGGCGGCAGGGTTGGAGATGCGCTGGTTGCTCTCGATATCATCTCCGAAGATCAGCTCATGGGAGCCCTGAGATATCATTTCGGCATCCCCGTAGTGGACCTGAAGCGGATTCGGATTAGACAGGACATCATCAATCTGGTACCAAAGGAGACCGCGTTAAAACATCGGGTTGTCCCGTTCCGTATCAAGGAAAAAACGCTTTTCGTGGTCATGTCAAACCCGATGGACCTCAACGCTGTCGAGGATATCGAGTTCGCCAGCGGATATCGCATTCAGCCGATCCTCTCCAAGGAGAGCGAAATCGCAAACGCCCTCAGCACCTATTACTTGGGGATTGCACCGAAAAAAACCGAAGATCACGCCGCCAAAGAAGGTACGGAGGATGATGTCCTTGACGAGGTCGACATCGTCCCGGGGGAACCCACCGATGAGCACCCCGATGCCGCCGCCGTCGAGACTGTTGATGAAAATCCGACTTCCAACGACACTCCCGATTACCCCGCTCCGCCCACACCCAGCAGGGAAGAGGCGATCGCGTCCGAAGAGGCCCATCTGCATGTAGACGCGGAGCCGCAGGATGAGGAAACCCCGGAGTCCTTTTTCCTCAGGGATATCGTCCAGTATCCACATGTGGAACTGGACGACGAACCGGTACTTTCCCTCGAAGAAGTCGAGGTGGAGTATGAAACCGCCGTTGAAGAGCGTCGGGTCCTGGGCGATCTCATCGAGGAGCTGGAAGAAGTCGACGCCATCATGCACACGGCCATCATGAAGAATCGACGTATCCTGAAAAACCTGATCATCCTCCTGGTGAAGAAGGGCTATCTCACCACCGAAGAGATACAGAATCTTGCCGCGGGTGAAATAAGAGAGGAGAGCACCCATTAGTAAAAAGGCGATCAGGCTGGGGGATCTGCTCCTGAGTGAGCAGGCCATTACCCGTATTCAACTTCTGAAGGCGCTGGTTCGGCTCAACCAGTTCGGCGGCCGCCTGGGGGACTCTCTCTTGAGCCTCAATCTGATCACGGAAGATCGCCTCCTCACCACGCTCAGAAGGCATTTCGGCCTTCCGTCGGTGGATCTGAAAGACATGCAGATCCCCGATGCAATCATCAACCTCATCAACCCCGAGCTGGCCCGTCAACACCGTACCATCCCGTTCATGACCCACACCATCAGCAACGAGACCTATCTGATGGTTGCGTCATCCGACCCCATGGACCTTGTCGCCAGGCAGGCGATCACCACATTTTCCGGGCTCGCGGTGCAGACATTCCTGGCGAAGGAGAGCCAGATCGTCTCCAGCATAAAAAAATATTACGGCGTCGATATCGGCTTTCTGGGAAGCCGCGCCCTGTCGGGCGACACCAAGAAAAAAACGATACTGCCGGTCTCTCTCAGCGACATGGAAAAAAGCGCCCAGGCGTTCTCGGAAGAGGAGATGGAGAAATACTATCGAACCATGCTGGAGGACACAACCGCGCTGTTGAGTGAGTCCGAAGAGGTCGACAACTTCAACGATGTTAATTTTGATGCATTGGCCGACGAGCTGACGCTCCTTGAGGAGGTCATCGAAGAATACAGCGGCGCCTCCCACGAGGAACTCTATCTGCCCATCAAGGACGAAGAGGTTATGGAAGCGGTGCTGACGGAGCTGGACAATGTGTTCGGCGTTCCGCCGGAGCAGGTTCAAAAGAACACCCGCCTGATGGGCGCCTTCACCCGCCTGTTCAAGCAATTTATCTCGCACAATTATATCTCAGTCGACGATCTGAAGAGCGACCTCGAGGAAGGTGGTTCATGACGCCACGGCTTCGCGACTCCGACTTCGTTCGCAGGTTCATGAAAAACAGGCTGGCCATCAGCGGTCTGGTGATCGTGCTGTTTTTTTTCGCCGTCTCGATCCTCGCCCCGATGATCTCCCCCCACAATCCTTCCGAAATCAACAGGGATGAGCTCCTGAAGGCGCCCGGACCGGACCATTTGTTCGGAACCGACAAGCTGGGGAGGGACGTCCTGTCCCGAATGATCTACGGCTCCCGCATATCCCTCAAGGTCGGATTCGTGGCCGTGGGGATCTCCATCGTCATCGGCGCGTTCCTGGGGGCACTGGCGGGTTATTACGGCGGCGTCCTGGACGCGGTGATCATGCGCTTCGTGGACGTGATGCTCTGTTTCCCCGCGTTTTTCCTGATTCTTGCGGTCATCGCCATCCTGGAGCCGAGCATCTGGAACATCATGGTCGTCATCGGCCTGACCGGCTGGATGGGCGTGGCGCGGCTCGTGCGGGCGGAGTTTCTGACGCTGACAAAGCGGGATTTCGTCCTAGCGGCCCGTGCCCAGGGCGCCGGTGACTTCCGCATCATCTTCGGCCACGTGCTTCCCAACGCCCTGGGACCGATCCTCGTGGCGGCCACCCTGGGCGTGGCCGGGGCCATCCTGACCGAAAGCGCCCTTTCGTTTCTGGGCATCGGCGTTCAGCCCCCCACCCCGAGCTGGGGAAACATCCTCACCGACGGGCAGGACACCATCGCGGTGGCATGGTGGCTTTCGCTCTATCCGGGGCTCGCCATCCTGCTGACGGTGCTGGGCTATAACCTCTTGGGTGAGGGCATCCGGGACGCCATGGACCCGCGCCTCCGGGAGGGGATGGGCTAGAAACGATCCCACACGGCATTGCCGCACGAACCCGAAACCGACAACCTGAAGGGTGTGTTCTATGAAAACCACCGCCATGAAGCGATTCACCTCCGGACTTCTCGCCGGGGGGGTCGGGATTGTCTTCTTTCTGATCGCCAATCTCAGGGGATGGGTCGTAGGCGGCCTCGTTGACGGCGTATCGGTCGCCCTTTCCCTGCTGGGGCTGTTTTTCATATTTGTGGGCCTGATGCTGGTCATGGACGGACACACCATCGCCCGCCGGGGTGAAGCATCCCCACACCGACGCGATGAGACCCCTCCCCACACCCACACACCCCACCCCCCGCACCCAACGCACTCCCATGACCGGCCCCCGGCGTTTCCCGAAGAGGCCGACGACGAGATGGCCGTGGAGGAGCCCACCAAGAAGGAGTGCCCCGCATGTCACAAGTACGTCTTCAAGGACGCTCGGGTCTGCCGCTTCTGCGGCCACTCGTTTCCGATCACCTACATCCTCAAGATTCACCGGCACGAGGACCTCGAAAAGAACGAACACCTGATTAAACTTTTGGCGATGAAACTCCACCGCAGCGAGCAGGGGATAAGCGAGCTGTTGGATTCGGGCCTCAGGCTTTCCTACTCCACCCAGGAGCGGATGGAGACCAACCGGAAGAAGTTCGAACACTTCGGCTGCCCGGTCGAGGCGTATGAGAAGGTGGGGCGGGGGTAGTATATCCCCCACATCCACAGCGTAATTTGAATATATACGGTGAAAAAACCTCTCGATATAATCGGCATGTTAAAAACGTAGTAATCTGTCCTTTCGAAAAGACAGAGTGAGTTGCTTCAGCGGCATGCATCAGTTGCGGAATCTGATATACAATCCCACTGAGCGGCAGATTCAAATCGATATCTATAGAACCAGCGACGGCTTCAAAAAGCCGGTTTTTTAACATTTTATTTTTAATATTCTTAATAATAATACTTATTGGCAATATACAGAACAAAAACATATTTTTCTTGACAGGTTTTTTATAAAGTGTTACACAAAGTCCAATTAAGCTGTTCCACCGTTTTTGAGAAAAGGGTCACATGAAGATTTATATAAAACTTACATTACTTGTTATTGTATTCATTTCTTTAATATATTGTTACGCCTGCACGCCCTGTACTCCAGCAAAAATCGTAATCACGTCAGATCCTCCCGGCGCGAACATCTCCGCAAACGACGCGTATTTAGGGCAAACACCGATCTCAAAGGCCGTCATTCGCGATGAATTCGGTCCCGGTTCCGTCTATTTGATCAAGGCGGAAAAGCGCGGGTACCTGACCTCGCAAAAGATATTCACAGAGGAAGGTTTAGAAGACGCATGTGATTGCATGCCTAAGGCGATACATTTTCAGCTTGAGCCGGACCCGGATTATCAATCGAACGACACCATCCCCTCAACGCCCGGAACGACCATCATTAACATCGATAATAATTAGTTTGTTGGTTTAGTAAAATCATTATGGAAAACAAGAAAATAAATACTTAATCTATATAACCAATAACCTCCTTCAATATTACTCCACCCGATTCCGGTACAGCTCCGGGTCCACCGCTTTTCTGCAGGCCGCCTCGTCCATCTCCCGGCCGAGGAACTCACTCACCTGTATGACGCATCCTTCCGGGTCCTCTATGGCGCTTGAATAGTCCACGTAGAGCACCTTCATCTCCGGCCGCGATTCAATCAGGGAGAAGGTCTTCTCCAGGTGCTCCGCAAATTCGCTCATCATCTCCCCGTCGTCGTCCCCCGGCTCCTTTCCCCGGTGAACCAGCATGGTGTTCTGGGACATCAGCACCTCTTCCAGGTTTCGCCGCATGAAGATGACCCGATATTCCAACCCCTCCGGCAGGTGCCGGAGCAGAAACGATATCACCTTGACCGCCCGACCCGAAAGCTCCTTCACCCACGAGTTGTCCGTGGGCAGCGTCTTGACCCGCTCGTACTCGAAGTATCCCTTGGGGTTGTCGATATTGGCCCGGCGGATGTCGTCGGTCACAATCTCCACCCCTCCGGCCTTCAGCATCCGCATCATCAAAGACGTCCCCGAGCGGGGCAGCCCCGATACCACAATAATCGGCTCCATCATGTGTCCCGTCTTCCGCTGTGTGTTTCCATCATGGCGTTTTTTTCATTCGTCCCCGGCGAACTTCACCTTCACGCCTTTTGTGGGAAATCCCGTGTCGTAGTCCCGGAAGGGCGGCGAATACCCGTCGTCGGGCTGCGGGCGGTATCTTACCATCCGGATGAGGGTACGATTCCTCTCCCCCCGTCACCCGGTTCTCTCGGGCAGGTATACGTCCCTCACCCACCCGTCGATATGCTCCAGTGCCTCATCCAGCCCCACCCGGCTTTCCCAGCCCAGCTCCCGTCTGGCCCGGTCGTTGCTCACATCCAGGTTTCTCCCCATCACCCCCGCCGCCAGCCGGGACATGGGCGGGCGGACGCCCAGGGGAGAGAAAATCGCCTCACATACCCGGCCCAGCCCCCAGGCGAGGCGAAAGGGGATATTCCCCTTCGGACGCTTACCGATGAGATTCCCCAGGTGGGCGGTGTATTCCCCCCAGGTGATGTCGTAATCGTCCCGAAACTGATATATCCTCCCGTGCGCCGCCTCATGCCTCGCCGCCAGCACCATCCCGTCCGCCAGGTTCGTGACGTACACGAAGGCGCCGGGGTGGACGCCGTTGTCGATCACCGGCAACGGCCCCCGGAAAAAGGCGTCCAGCACGTCCTTGACCCAGACGCTCCCCGGGCCGATGACGTTGGCCGGCCTTACGATGACCCAGGACATCCCCCTCCCATCGCAGAATTCCCGGACCAGGTCCTCGGCCTCCATCTTCGTGTCGCTGTAGGGCACGCCGCAGGGGACACGCGGTGCGTCTTCCTCGGCGCCGGGGATGTTTCGATCCAAGCCGTGGGCGGCGATGGAGGAAACATACACGAAGCGGGGCGCGTTGTGCGCCGACGCCTCCAGGAGGTGTTTCGTGCCGTCCACCATGATCCTTCGAAAGAGCCGATGCGAGCCGTAATCCAGCACCCGCGTCGCCAGGTGAAAGACCACATCACATCCGTCAGCGACGCCGGTGAGGGTGGCCGGGTCCGTCAGGTCCCCCCAAAACACCTCCACCCGATGCTCTCGTGCCGCCGACGCATCTTCATTTGGCAGAAACAGCCCCCGCATCTCCCACCCGTCATCGGCTAGCGCCCTCACCAGATGAGAGCCGATGAATCCCCCCGCCCCGGTAATCAGCACCTTCATAAACCGCTCCTTTTTGCAGGAATCACGGAAAAAACATCATCAGCGCGCGCCCTCTTTCGCCAGGTGCCGCCGGTACCACTCGAACAGCGCCACCGTCACGGCGGCGGCGGCGTTGAGGGACTCCACCCCCGCCGCCATCGGGATGGCAAGGGCCCGCTTTTCTCGGAAGCGCCTGGGCAGCCCCGGTCCCTCCCGCCCCGCAAGAAGGCCCATGGTGCGGGGGAGCACCGCCCGCTCCAGCCCCTCACCCTCGGGAGAGAGGGAATAGAGAGGCGCGCCGGTCACCTCCAGCTCCTCAAGCTCCGGCCCCCTGAAGATCGGCACCCGAAAGAGCGCCGTCCCCGCCGCCCGAACGCTCTTGTGGTGGTAGGGATTGGCGCTGCCGGAAAGGAGCACCACCCGGACCGCACCGAAGGCGGCCGCAGACCTGATCACCGCGCCTACGTTCGCCGGGTCCTGGAAGGGAATAAAGAGCGTCAGGCCGACGGGCCAGGTCTCCTTCGGCTCGTCGGCCCATACCGGAATATCCGGCACCGTCATCAGCGCCAGAGGGGCGCCGGTCCCGTGCACGTCTATCTCCCGAAAGAGCGCGCCGGAAAGACGATAGCGGGGAAGCTCCGCCGCTTCGCACTGCGGCGGCTCCTGGTCCCCCCGGCATATCCATCCGCACAGGAGGTCCGGAAACTCGACCGCCGCCTCCTCCACGGCCTTTCTGCCGGAGAGGATCGTCATCCCCTCCTTCTTCACCCCGCGCCCGTCCAAAAGCTTCAGAAACATCTTGTAGCGATCGTTGGCACGGCTCTGAATATCGACCACCTTTTCTGACCCGCGCGCCCTCTTCCCGCCGTCGGTCTCGACATACTCCTCATCGCTCCGAGAAAACACGATCAGCCGCCGCCGGTAGTCGGTCCCCTCGATGGTATAGGGGATATCATCGGTCATTTTAAAAAACCACCCCATTTTCGAGAGGGCCTCGTCTATCTCTTCTGTCCCGGCGGGCCCCTTCATCAGGATGACCCGTCCTCCCACCGGCAGGAAGGAGGCCGACCGGGCCAGGGTTTCGGCCGCGCTCTCCAGGGCCCGTGTGATGACGCCGTTCACCTCCAGGGGAAAATCCCGGTGCACCTTGTGGGGATAGATCCGGACGTTTTTCAACTCCAGCCGGTCGATCATGGAAAGCAGAAACGAGACCCGTCTCTTCCGGCTTTCGGCCAGGACCAGCTCCACCTCCGGATGCCGGATCGCCAGGGGAATGCCGGGAAAGCCCGCCCCGGAGCCGATATCGAGGAGCGGCGAGGGAAGCTCGGTCAGCTCCCCGGGGAGGAGTGAATCGATAAAATGCTTGACGACGATGTCCTCAAGCCCCTCAAGCCGCGTCAGGTCCAGGGCCTTGCTCTGGGCCTCCAGCTCCCGGTAGAAGATTGCGAAGCGCTCCAGGTCCCGGTCGGACACCGGTAATCCCGCCTGTTCGAAGAGCTTTCGCATCGCCTTCTGTGTGTCTGTGGTCTGTGTCGTCATCTCTGGTTGGTTCTGTTTTTGTATGTCGAAATGAACGTCGGTTTTTTCATCCGCGCCCGCCCCGATGTGTTATATTCATATAGTCTTATAGCACAGTTTCCGTCATTCGTGAAGGACGCGCACGTAAAAGATGTCCCGCTCCCCTGACATGCCGACAGGTACGCTGGAAATACTCTACGAGGACAACCACCTCCTCTGTGTGGTGAAACCCCCGGGGATGCTCTCCCAGGGGGATCGGACCGGGGACGTGTCTCTGCTGGACGCGGCGAAGGCATATATCAAGAAGAAGTATCAAAAACCGGGGAACGTCTACCTGGGGCTGGTGCACCGGCTCGATCGGCCGGTGGGGGGGGTGGTGGTCTTCGCCCGGACCTCCAAGGCCGCCCGGAGGCTGTCCGCGGCGTTTCGCGGCCGGGAGGTGGAAAAACACTATCTGGCGGCGGTGTCCGGGCGGCCCGACCCGGAGGCCGGCGAGCTTCTCGATTTCTTAAAAAAATCCGGCACGAAGACGATCGTCACAACGCAAGACGACCCCGATGGGAAGGAGGCGCGGCTTCGGTATCGCACCCTTGAGACGGTCGATGAGAAGAGCCTCGTCTCCATCGAGCTCCTCACCGGTCGCCGCCACCAGATCCGGGTGCAGCTCGCCCAAATCGGCTCTCCCGTCATCGGGGACGTGAAATACGGGGGGAAGAGGATCACCCCCGGCGGAGTGGTCGCCCTCTATGCCCACAGGCTCGTCATTCCCCATCCCGTTTCCGGCGATCCTGTGGAGCTTTCGAGCCTGCCGCCGGACGTCTTTCCCTGGAGTCTCTTTCACTCTAAATGAAACAGGGACGCCCGATGCCGGACGCCCCTGATGATGCGTATTTATGTTTTCAGCTATACGAGCTATATGGCCTTGAGGATGTCGGGGTCGAGGTTCTCGAACTTGAACAGCCACGCCTCCCGCTCCTTCCTGAGCACCTCGGTGAGCCGCATGTATTCCCGCTCGTCGTAGTACTTCCTCGGGTCGAGCCGGGAGATGTCTATCCCCGGAACCTCCACGGCCACCTCATATCCCCAGTCCGGATCGGTCTCCCAGGTGATCTCGCCCCGGGCGATCTCCTTCATGATGGCGGTGGAATCGTGGATGGTGATGTCCTCACCCTCCGGACCGCCCACGCGGCCGGTATTCATCAGGAAACACTCGCAGTCCGGATTGTCCCTGAGGAACTTCATGAAGAGGTTCCCCTCCTCGGCCTCATCGCCCACGATGAAGGGATTGGTCCCCACCACCCGCTTCGACTTGCCCGCCTGGGTGGGGTCGCCCGCCGAGGTCTCGATGGATTCCCCCAGCATAAAGAAGGCGGCTCCCTGCTCCGGAGTCAGGCGCGCCACCGGCGGCACCACGTCGTTTCTGCGGGTGATGAATATGATGATGTCCGCCCTGGGGAGATCGATATCGTCGTCGGTGTAGTCGATGTCCTCCCGATAGACCACGCACCGCCCGTTGGAGGTGATGGTCTCGTCGAAGAAGTCCACATCGCCGTTTCGCTCCACCCAGATGTTCTCCAAAATCGCCCGTTTGTTTGTGGCGGCTGCATACAGCAGCGGCTGTCCCTTGGGCTCCAGCCCCTCGGTCTTGATGTAGTAGTTGTTCTCGGTGCCGTAGCAATACATATCCGGGCGCATGAAGATGACGTCGTCCTGGCGTATGACGATGCCCTCTTCTCCGGACAGCCCGTGATTGTGACAGGACAGAGACGTCTTTCCGGTGCCCGACAGGCCGAAGAGGATCGCGCCCTTTTCCACGAGCTCGCCCTTGCTGTTTTTCACCCTGATCAGCTTGCTTCCGGCGTGCAGTCCCAGGTTGCCCCGTTTTTTCGCCATGTACATCCCCATCCTGAGATGCGCCTTTTTGTTCTCCCCCAGGTAATCGGAGCCCAAAACGTAGGTGACGCCCAGGTCCGGCTGGATGAGGACCTTCCGCTCCCGCCACTCGGGGACGTATACGGAGACCATGTCGGGCTTTCCGTCGGGATTTTTTGGCGGAAAGAGCGTCTCGTTCCACATGTAGGCTATCCGGGCGTATTCCGGGGTGATGTAGAGCCGGCAGTGCAGCGCGTGCTCGGGATTGAGGCACATCTGCCGGTCGATCCGGATGAGGGTTTTCCACTTCAGGTATTCCTGGACGTCCGTGATGATCGCCGCCTGCTCCGGCGTCGGGTCGCCGAAAACGACCTCCGTAAACTTGGCGCTTCGACTTCGGACCACGGTGATGTAGGCCGCGCTCTTGTATTTCGACGTGCGCTCGTCCTTTTCGGAGAGCTTCCTCAGCTCGTCCGCCGGGGGATTGACGATGATGTGTTCAGGATCCAGCTCCCGCAGGAAGATGTTCTTGTCGGTCATAAAACAGATACCCTCCTTTTATTTCTCTGTATTGTATGATTGCGGTCGGTATATACGACGACGATCCGCGTCCGTCTCACACTGGTTCATATTAGGGACGTGTCGCCTCGATCATGCGGCGTCCACCCGTCACGCCGCCCTTCACGTGATGATCGATCACGGACGGCACCGGTCACATCGAATCGAGCACCCTTCGTGCGGCGGCGATTGTCTGAGGGGTCGTGCCGCAGCATCCGCCGACGATATTCGCCCCGGCCCTCACCAGATCCGGCACCACCGCGGCGAATTCCTCCGGCCCGTCGACGTACTTCGCCTTGCCGTCAACCAGCTCGGGGCTTCCGGCGTTGGGCTCCACGAAGACCGGCACGTTCACGGCACCCCTGATCTCCCCGACAAGATCCACCATGTCGCCGATCCTGAGGGTGCAGTTCGCCCCCACACCACTGGCCCCCGCCTCCACCAGGGCCCGGGCCGCGTCCGTAGGCTTATTTCCCATTTCTGTGAAATAACCCCGCTTTTTCTTGTTATACGTCAGCGACGCGAAAACCGGCAGTCCCGTCTCCTTCGCCCCGGCGACGGCCGCCAGGGCCTCGGTGAGATCCATCATGGTCTCGATGATGAAGAAATCCACACCCCCCTCAGCCAGGGCTTTCGCCTGCTCGGCGAACACGCGTTTCAGATCGTCCGGCTCCGCATCGCCGTAGGGTTTCACCAGCTTTCCGGTCGGGCCGATATCACCCCCAACGTACTTCCCCTCGGGGCACTGGGACCGGACGATTTCCGCCGCCTTCCGGTTTATCTCCTCCATGCGCTCGCCAAGGCCGAAGGCGGCAAGCTTCAATTCCGTACCCCCGAAGGTATTCGTCAGCACGATGTCGGCCCCGGCGTCGAAATAACTCTTATGAACCTCCGCTATCACGTCGGGCTTTTCCAGCACCCACAGCTCGGACACCTCACCCGCGGCAATGCCCCGGGCCATCAGCTCGGTCCCGATGGGGCCGTCAAGCAACAGGATTTCCTTTTCCAATCGTTTCAATATATCGGTCATCACATCCTCCGGTGCTGTATTTGTCCGGTCTGTTACCCGAAGAATTCCTCAAGAATCCCCCGGGCGCCCCGGGCCAGGCTCCGATCGAAGATGCCGGAAAGAAGCGAGCGTCTCGGCTTGAGATACACCACCCGTTCCTCTGGCACACCCACCTCCCGAGCCAATTCCTCCAGGGCGTCCCGAAAATCCCCCAGGCCGTCCACCAGACCGAGGGAAAGCCCTCTCTTCGCGGTGAAGATCTCCCCGGTGGCGACGCTGTGGGCGGTTTCGTCGTCAAGTCCGCGGCCCAACGCCACCACGGAGACGAAGTCCTCATAGACCTCCTTATTGATGGCTTGGGCCCGCTCCCTCCCCTCCTTCGTGGTATTTTTAAAGAAGAAGCTCTCGTCCTTATACTCCCCCTCCTTGAGCACCTCCATCTTGAGGCCGATTTTCGAAAGCAACCCCGATATCACCGGCTTGATGGAAATCACTCCGATGCTGCCGATGATGGCGGTGGAGGGGGCCAGGATTTTATCGGCAGCGCAGGCCGCATAATACCCCCCCGACGCCGCCATGGTTGTCCAGACGAAAAGCGGCTTTTTCTCCTTCAGGCGCATCATCGCCATGTACAGAAGCTCCGTCCCGGTGATGGATCCGCCCTGGCTGGAGAGCTTGATCAATACTCCCCGAATCTTCCGCGTCTTCTCCGCCCGCTCTATCAGATCAAGATACGGGTCCACCTGTTTGACCGAGATGACCCCTTCGATCGGGATGACGGCAATGACACCCCGTCTAAAAAGAGTGCGTGTTCTTTTTTTCATGTGATTTCTGTGAATGCGGCGCTTGTTCCAGAATTCCCCGTTCCCAATGAGTCAACGCCTGATGAAAATTCAAAGTACTGTATCAGAAACGATACCATAAGTCAAGAGGAGAAAAGAGAGAGAGTCGGTATCGTATCCGTCGCCTCTTTCGGATATCCCTGTGTTTTCAAAGGGATGCCGCCCCTGTTCCCCGTTCCGGTCATGCATCTCAAACGTCTTGACATGCCGAAAACCTATGATACATTGTAATCTTATATGCTTTTTTTACGCGCCGTACGCATCGATGCCGGAGAATCCGACGTACCACGTCGATCCGGACGACGGCGGCGACTTGATCGAGAGCGTTCTCCGAACGGTGTCCGTGGGATTTGGGCGGATATAGTCTTTCGGTATCGGCCCACAGGAATCCGTCAGGGCCCCAACATTCTGTGACGTGTGCGAGCGCCGGGACGACCGCATCGGTCGCGGTCCGTCGTACATCCGTGTATGCCCGACGATGTACACACCGATCCCCTTCCGAAAGGAATCCGATCGCTATGAGAGAAATGGATATTCCTTTTTACGTCGATCCGGAGCGGGCGCTCCGCCTCTGCGGGTATGGGGACATCCGCCCGGCCCCGAAAAGGATACGTGACCTGGCCTGGGACCTTGCGGATACCTGCCGGGAGCTGGCGGTGCCCAGGGCCGTGTGGGAGATGTACGAGGTGGGAGAGATCGACGATGGCCGGGTCGTCCTGGGATCGGTCGAGTTTACGGGGACGATGCCGATTCGAGTCCTCACGGGGGCCGATATGGCGGCGGTCTGCGTAATGACCATCGGCCCGGGAGTCGATCGGGAGGTGTCCCGCCGTTTCGCGGACGGAGATTCCCTGGGCGGAATGCTGCTTGACGTATTGGGCACTGCGGCCCTGGCGTCTGTGGGAATTCACCTCAGAAACCGCCTCGAAAAGGAGGAGGCGACGTCCCGGGGGCTTTCCATGACCGCCCCCTTCGGTCCCGGTCAATGCCACTGGGATCTGAGAGACCAACGGGCCCTGTTTTCCCTGGTGGACGCGGAGTCCATCGGGGTGAGTCTTGACGATTCCTGCCTGATGAATCCGAAAAAGAGCGTCTCCGCCATTGTGGGCATCGGAGACGAGAAGAATATTCTCACACTGACCTCGTGCGATTTATGCGACCGGCCCCGGTGCACCGGTCGGGACATGCGACTCATCTTTGAATCCTGAGACGAACCATATGCCGAACGACACCTCCCCTTTGCTCTTTCTCGGTATCGACACCGGCGGCACCTTTACCGACGCGGCCCTCTGGGATGCGTCGGCCGGTCGAGTCGTGTCACGAGCAAAGGCCCCCACCACCCATTCGAATCTCTCCGTGGGAGTCATCAACGCCATCCAAGCACTCGACGTCCGACGATTCGCCGAGATCGGCATGGTGGGCCTTTCCACGACGCTGGCCACCAATGCCATCGTGGAGCGGACCGGCAGGCCCGTGGGACTGATCATCGTCGGATATGACGGAGACGTCTCCGTTCCGATACCCCGGGTCAGGACCGTCAGGATCACCGGTGGGCACGACGTGGCGGGACGGGAGACGGCCCCTCTGGACGAACACGCGGTGCGTCGATTCGCCGAGGCCGTCCGGGGCGATGTGGAGTCGTTCGCGTGCGCGGCATACTTCTCCGTCAGAAATCCCGACCACGAGCTGCGGGTCGAGAAGCTTCTTGCTCAAAAGTCCCGGTTGCCGGTGGTTTCGGGGCATCGGCTCTCGTCCGATCTGAACTTCCCGGTCCGGGCGGTCACCGCCGCCCTCAACGCCGGACTCATCCCCCTCATCGCCGAGCTGTTGGACGCCGTCGGTCACGCGCTTTGTGCCATGAATATCACGGCCCCCCTGATGGTGGTCAAGGGAGACGGGTCCCTTATGAGCGAAAAAACCGCCCGTGAGCGCCCCATCGAGACGATACTTTCGGGCCCCGCCGCGTCCGTTGTAGGATCGGCGGCCCTGTTGGGGAAGCACGACATAGACCGATCCGTTGTGGTGGACGTGGGGGGAACCACCACGGACATTGCGATCCTGGACGGCGGGCTCCCCCGCCTCTCCGATCGGGGGGCGCGGGTGGGGGAGTGGCGCACCAGCATCCACGCCGTGGACGCCCGCACCGTGGGGCTGGGGGGAGACAGCATCATCGACTACTCCCTCTATTCCCCGGACATCGTCATCGGCCCCGGCAGGATATTGCCGCTGGGGAGACTGGCCGAGGAACATCCCGGCATAAAGGATATTCTCTCCCGAAGGGAAGACACGCCCGGCTCTTCTTCGAGGCGTCGGCCCACGGATTTTGTGGCCGCCGGCCCCGGGTCGACGCCGCGAATGTTCGACAATCTTCCCAACGACGAGCAGGAGCTGTATGACAAAATCGCCCGCTTTCCGGTACGGGCGGAGGACCTGGGACGGGGAACCGAGCATTTTCGCGCCGAGAGGGTGCTGGATCGACTCATCCATCGGGGTGTGCTGATCCGGGCGGGCCTGACGCCGACCGATATCTTCAACGCCCGGGGGAGCTGCCGGGTGGGGGACGTGGAGGCGTCACAGCTCGCCCTGGAGGCGGCGGCTGCATATCTTTCGCTTCCGCCCGGGGAGCTCTCCGGTCGGGTGCAGGCACTCCTCTCCGAGCGGGTGATCCTCGAGGCGATCACCGCCGTCCTCGGCCACGACGGGGAGGGGAACTTTCAGAGATTCGGGGTCCTGGCCGATACCGTGACCGGGTGGCTCCACGGGAGCGACAACGGGTCGGGCCTGGGGATTTCGTTTGTGCTCGATCGGGTCCTTGTAGGCGCCGGCGCGCCGGCCCAGCTCTTCCTGCAGCCGGCGGCCGAGCGGCTTGTGTGCAGGCTTGCCGTCCCCGAAGACGCGCCGGTGGCGAACGCCGTGGGGGCGGTCAGCGGGGTGGTGATGGAAACCCGGACCGCCGTTGTTCGGTCCGATACGACGAAGGGGTACGTCCTGTTCGGCATGGAAAAACCGACGAAATTCAAGACACTGGACGAGGCGAAGCGGACGGCCTGGGAGATGCTCTCGAGCGACGCCGTACGTGTGGTGATGGAAAACGGCGGTGTGGACGTGGAGATCGACGGGGGATGGCGGGAGACAGCCGTGGGCGAGGGGAAATCGAGGTTTGTCGTGGAGAGCACACTTGTGCTTCGCGCCGTGGGACGGCCCGGCACCGCCGCCGTGTAACCCGGCTTGAAACCCTTCCGACCAATGCATACCGCCCGCATTCCGGACGACGCCCTTTCCCGATCCATTCGTTGCCGCCGCTCCCGGCAAGAATCGAACCTGAAAAGCCGGTTGACTTTCCCATAGTGATTTTGTTATATAATAGAAAATTTTGCAGCGTATGTTCGTATACACGCTTTTTTACCCACTTTATATACAGAGGCGTTTATGAATAATCGTATTTGGCACCAGTATTACGACGAGGGGGTCACTCCAACCATGGAGATCCCCGATGTGACAATTTACGACATTCTGACACGGAGCGCCGAGACTTATCCGAACAATCCGGCCACTTACTTCATGGGCGCCCGCATGAACTATCGCACACTGAAGGAGAAGGTGGACCGCTTCGCGGCGGCCCTGGTGGAGCTGGGGGTGAAGAAGGGCGATCGCATCGGCATCAGCCTTCCCAACTGCCCCCAGTCGGTCATCGCCTTCTACGCCGCCTTTCGCATCGGCGCCGTGGCCGTGGGCTTCAATCCGCTGTATGTCGAGCGGGAGCTGATCTACCAAATCAACGATTCGGGCTGTGAGACGTTCATCACCCTGGATGTCCTGTGGGAGAGGCGCATCAAGGGAATTATGGGCGATGTGCCGCTCAAAAGGGTCATCGTCACCAACATCCGGGACTACCTCCCGGCCCTGAAGGCGCTGTTCTACCCCATCGCCGCCAAAAAGCAGGGGATGTGGGTGAAGGTGCAGCCGGACCGGCGGGTCTTTTTCTTCACCGATCTCGTCTCCGATACCGGGCCGCTGGAGGATTCCTACCGGGGCGCGAAGCCCGAGGACCTGGCGCTGCTGCAGTATACCGGCGGCACCACCGGCGTCCCCAAGGGGGTTATGCTTTCCCACCGAAACATCGTGGCGTGCACCATCCAGATCGGCTGTTATTTTACCAACGCCGTCGAGGGGGAGGAACGCTACATCTCGGTCATTCCCGCCTTTCACATCTACGGCCTGACCATGTGTACCGTCATTCCGGTCTATCAGGCCGCCGAGATTCAGCTCATCCCCCGATTCGACGTGGACATGCTGCTCAAGGCCATCCCGAAGATCAGACCCACCTACTTCTGTGCCGTGCCCACGATGTACGTGGGAATCATCGAGCACCCCGAGCTGAAGAAGCACGACATTTCATCGCTGAAGGGATGCTTTTCCGGGGCGTCGCCCCTGCCGGTTGCGGTGATGAACCGATTCGAGGAGCTGACCGGCGGGCGGATCATCGAGGGGTACGGCCTCTCCGAGGCGGCCCCGGTGAGCCACGCCAATTCCTTTTTCGGCAGACGCAAGGTGGGGAGCGTCGGGTTCCCGGTTCCAAACACCGACGCGAAGCTGGTGGATCTGGAAACAGGCGCGAAGGAGGTCCCCATCGGAGAGCCGGGAGAGGTGATCATCACGGGGCCACAGGTCATGATGGGATACTGGGAAAAACCCGAGGAAACCGCCATGACGCTAAGGGACGGGTGGCTCTATACCGGTGACATCGGCGTCAGAGACGAGGAGGGGTTTTTCTATATCGTCGATCGAAAAAAGGACATGATCATCGCCAGCGGCTACAACATCTATCCCCGGGAGATCGACGAGGTGCTCTACGCCCATCCCAAGATCATGGACGCCGTCGCGGTAGGAGTCCCGGACCCCTACCGGGGAGAGACGGTGAAGGCCTTTATCGTCCTCAAGGAGGGTGAAACCGCCACCGAAGAGGAGATAAAAACATACTGCCGGGAGAATCTTGCGGCCTACAAGGTGCCGAAGATCTATGAATTCAGAGACGAGCTCCCCATGAGCATGATGGGAAAGGTTCTCAGGAAGATCCTCAGGGACGAAGAGGAGAGAAAGCTCTCCAAGGGGGGCGATGGGGGCGTCCCGACGACGCAATAGACGGAGACCGGACGGTTTTAACCGTCGATCCGGAGCGGCCCGCCCTCGGGGGCGGGCCGGCGGCTGGAAACAAAAGATGAACTTACACGGGGCGGCGCGTATGATACGCGCCGCCCCGTTTGTTTCCATCCGTGTACGTTTTTTAGAACGACAGGAAGGGATTTCCCTCCCGCTCCCGGGCAACGGTGGAGCTGGGCGTGGGGCCGTAATTGTGACCGGGCCAGATGACCGTGTCGTCCGGCAGGGTGAGGATTCTCGTCTTGATGGAGTCCATCATCACCCGCATGGAGCCGCCGGGGAGATCGGTGCGGCCCACCCCCGCCACAAAGAGCGTATCCCCGGTGAAGACGTTCTTCTCCCGATCCCAGAGACAGATGCCCCCGGGTGAGTGTCCCGGTGTGTGAATGACCTCGAGCGCGATGTTTCCCACGGTAATGACGTCTCCATCGGCGACGGTGATATCCGCAGGCGGCGAGGATTTCCCGCCGAACATGGCGGTAAAGGTCTTGTTGATGACGCCGGAGAGCATCTTCGCTTCATCGGTATGTATAATGATTTTCGCCCCGGTCGCCTCCACGATGTCCCTATTGCCCGACGTATGGTCCGGGTGGCAGTGGGTGTTGATGACGTAGACCGTCTTCAGGTTCAGGGACGTCACCATATCGATAATGCGCTCGGTATCCGCCGCCGGGTCGATGAGGGCTGCCTGCCCGGTCTCCTCGCACCCGACAATGTAGCAGAATACCGCCAGCCTCCCCACCTGAAGTTGCTTAATGATCATAGACAGCGACTCCTCGTTCCACTCAAATATCTCTCATTCTCAGCGTGTTTGTACTTTTTACCGTATTCCGTATTCGTTGGCAAGTCATTTTTATTCCCGACGGGGGAGATGGAAAAGAAAAGAGATCCGATCCGTCTCCCACGCCGCCGGCCGGTATCCGTTCCTGGAAATTGTATCCTGTCCCCCTTGACGAGACCGCCGGGAAGGGATATCATTTGTTTTTAATCACACGGGAAACACCACTTCCATGAAACGGAGAGAATCCCCCTACACCCGATTCGACCGGGAAAGCCTGATCATCCGGGATCTTTTGGCCATCGACCGCACCATTATGGCGAATACCCGGACGTTTCTCGCCTATATCCGTACCGCCCTGACGCTGTTCATCGCCGGAGTGACCTTTATCCACTTTTTCGAGCCTCGAATACTCCTTATCATCGGGTGGATGTTCATCCCCATAAGCGGCCTGGTGCTGTTACTGGGCGTAATATATTATATGAGGATGAAGAGGGCGATTAAATACATCCGATGACCCCCCGATACGAATTCATCGAGGTCGCGGCGACGATACGGGGTGACGGCACGATCGGCGGGCTCATACCACAATCCATTCAGGACGGGATGTGAAATCCGGCACCTCACAAGAAAATTGTTGACAAGCCGTCTAATAATATACTACAAAGAGATAACCGCGCCCATTTGAGAGCGGGGGGGATGCATGTTCACCCACGACATTACCCGCGGCGTCCTCCAATAATGCCTTTCCTTCTCATTTTTATTCAAGAAAGAGGACTTATGACCGACGACCGAATCAAGGTATACGGGTATCGGTGGGTCGTGCTCGCCGTTTTTTTTATCATCAATCTCCTGATGCAACTCCACTGGATCACCTTCGCGCCGATCACCAGCGCGGCTGTGGAATTTTACGGGGTGACCGAATTCTGGATCGGTATGCTGTCGATGATCTTCATGATCGTCTACCTGATCATGTCGATCCCGGCCTCCTACATTGTGGATCGATTCGGCATCCATATCGGCGTGGGCGTCGGGGCGGTGCTTACCGGCATCTTCGGCCTCGTCAAGGGGTTCTACGCCGAGAGCTACACCATGGTCCTGATAGCCCAGATCGGCCTCTCCGTGGCGCAGCCGTTTATCCTCAACTCGGTGACCGCCGTGGCCGCCAGGTGGTTCCCGATCCAGGAGCGGGCGACTGCCGCAGGGATCGCGGTGCTGGCCCAGCTTCTGGGCATCACCGTCGCCATGGCCCTGACCCCCTATCTCTACATCAACCACGGCATGAAGGGTATGTTGATGATCTACGCGGTCGCCACCGTCGTAGGCGTTGCGGTCTTCCTGATCTTCGCCCGTGAAAAACCGCCCACGTCCCCAGACCCGGAGGGAACGATGGAGCGTCACTCCGTGTTCGAGGGGCTCAAGCACATCATGACGGTCAAGGATATGCTGATCCTCATCGTCGTTTTCTTCATCGCCCTGGGCATGTTCAACGCCGTGACCACCTGGATCGAGCAGATTCTGAAGCCTCGGGGATTTGACATCACTCAGGCCGGCATGGCCGGAGCGGTGATGCTCGTCGGCGGCATCCTGGGCGCCGTCATCGTCCCGGCACTGTCCGACAAGAAGCGAAAGCGAAAGCCCTTTATCCTCTACGCCCTGCTTCTCACGATACCGGGCCTGGTGGGGATCACCTTCGCCGCCAGCTACTGGCTGCTTCTGGTGTCGTGCTTTTTCTTCGGATTCTTCTTCATGGCCGCGGGCCCCATCGGCTACCAGTACGGCAGCGAGATCACCTTTCCGGCGCCGGAGGCCACCTCCCAGGGGCTGTTGGTGCTGGCGGGGCAGATATCCGGGATCATTTTCATCATCGGTATGGATATACTCAGGACCGAGGACGGCTCCATGACCCCCTTCATGCTGATATTCATCGGCCTGATGCTGATCAACGCGGTGCTGTGTATGCTGATCAAGGAATCGAAGATGATCGAAAAGGAATAGGAACAGACCGCATCAAAGCGGCATAAACAAAAAAGGGGGCGCGTTGAATCCCATGGGAAATATCCACAGGATCGACGCGCCCCTCTTTTATCGGGTGCGGCGGGCCTTTGCGGCCCGTTCCGGTATGAATTCCCTATTGCCCCGACAGGCGTGAGAGCGCATCACAGGCGTCGTCCTTGTACACCAGGGAATCGCCTCGGCACGCCGCTTCCAGGTCCGATCGTGCGGCGTCGGTGTTTCCCATCGCCGCATATATGCTCCCCCGGATATAGCGGAGGTCTGGATCGTCCGACCCGATGACCGCCATTGCCGCCTCGATGTTGAAAAGCGCCTCGTCATACCGCCCCATCTCCCGGTAAGTCTCGGCCCTGCCTGTGAGTCCAAGGGTGTACTCCGGGTCCTCCTCCAGGGCCGCGGCGAAATCGGCAAGGGCCTCATCGAATTTCCCCAGCTCGTAGTAATAATAGCGGCCCCGAAGTGCGTACGGCCACTTTGCCTCCGGCTCCAGCCTTATGACCCTGTCGAAATCCCCCAGGGCCTCCTCATATCTTCCCAGGCTGCTGTAGCATATCACACGAAACATCAGGGCGATGATGTTGTCCGGATTTCTCTCCAACACCCAGGTGAAATCCTCGAGAGCCTTATCATATCGACGGGTCTCAAAATAGACCATCGCCCTGCCGCCGTACGCGGCGACATACTCCGGGTCCATCTCTATCACCTTCGAATAGAGCTCCTCGGCGTTTGCATAGTCCCTGGCGTTGTAAAACTCGGCGGCCTCGTAATACACGTCTTCGGCCGTCTGGGCCAGTCCAACGACCGACACACAGAGGAGAATGAGTACTGCACTCATCGTTATTCGCTGTTTCATAACCGATTCCTCGTAATAAAATACATATAAAAGATTGACAGACGATCCCGCACCCACCCATCACCCCTCCCGTACCCGGCGCGCCGTCCGTCCCATCGACTCCGGATCATTTTTCAAGAGCGGCCGTAAGGAGGGAAGCGGCCCCCTCCATCAACCCCTCGGCGTGGGGCCGGGAAAGCAGCGGCTCCATGTAGACCAGGCTCAGACATAAAACACCCCCCGCCGTGGCCGCGGCCCATGCGGAGTGGGCGAAGGCGGATACGGACGGCACCAGCGACACCCACCTGACCCTCGGCCCGCCTCCCGTATTGAGTCCCCCGACCCTACCGATGTTCGTCAAGGCGAATCCGGTGGACGGAAAGAGCGCAACCGCACATTTCGTAAAGCGCACGGCCCCCCGGTCGTCTGTCCCGGTGAGCCTTCGGATGAATTCCATCACCTCGAAGGTCATCGGCTCCCAGGTGTACTGCATGCCACGGTCGAACCCCTCACGGATCCGGTCGGTCACCTCCCGCGCCAGATCCCAGAGGTGGGTGTTCGGTCCCGCAACGTGGAGCGTCCCCATGACCGAGGCGTACATCCCCACCGTCTCTCCGATCGGCGTCGGGACGCGCCCTCTCATATCCACCGGAGACCCCAGGGCCAAAAGCGCGTTCCGCTCGATCGAAACATCCTCTATCCCCGCCAAGAGCACCGCCGCGGCCAGGGCGCCGTGCACCGTGGTACCCTTTTCCCTTGCCCGCTCAATAAGCCTCCCGGTCATATCGACATCGAAAAACCGGGGGACGATCCCGGCCCTGAGAGATCGGGGGTCCGCCTTTCGGTCGGGCCGCACCGCCCGGAGCCTTCCCCGTCGTGCCATGATCCGCGCCGCCCGGGCCATCTCCCGGGCGTAGCGCACCGCACCCCTCGCTCCCCGGGTGTATTCGGGGATGATCTCAGTGAGGGATGGGGGAAACGATGACGCCGCGGTGTCGTTCGGGGCGCCTATCGCTCCCTTCAAGACGGCCAGAATGTCCCGAATCAGGAATCCAGCGGATACGCCGTCCCCCACGGCGTGATGAAAGGTGACAAGCATCGTCGATTCATCCCCCCCGTGGCGGAGCCATACCACCCTGGCCAGGGGACCCCGGCGCCAGTCGAATACCTCGTTCACCTGTGAGGCGGCATGCTCCGCCCACTCATCGGGACCCGTGTCCATGACCGAAAACGGAACCTCCCCCACTCCGTCGATGCGAAAGACCGGCCCGCCCGGCTCATCCGAGATGCGCACTTTAAGCAGCGGGTGACGCGCGGGCATCTTTTCGAGGGTCCCTTTCAGAACACCTTCATCGACGGCGCCCGACAGCCGGGCGGCGACGGTGAAGTTCGCGGTGCAGACCCGATCCACCATCCAGTAAAAGGCCTCGCCGGGACCGAGCCTGCGGGCAACGTTGGTGTCATTCATGGCAATCCTGTTCTCAGATGTAAGGTATCGATGTGTCCCTGTTTTTATATACAAAGAAGCGGCCCCGTGTCAACGGGCGCCGTCACGGGCGTCTTCCGTACGCAACGGATGCGGTGGCCTCGGAAAGGAGTGCGGCGGCGGTGAAGGGAGATCGCGCAGTGCCGAAGTCGGGCGTAGCGGGAGGGGGGGCGGAGACACGGAGGCCCCGGCGGACAATGACGCCGCCCGCCGGGGCTGAGTATGTTGATGGATGTGATCGGCCCGTTCCGCCCGGAAGCGGGATCACGTAGACTTCGTGTCCAGCCATCCCCTCGGGTTCTTGTAGAACTCCTTTTCGAACTCCTCGAGCATGCGGGAAAGCTCTTCCGCCACCTCCGGGTAACGCTCGATGACGTTGTAGCTCTCCGACGGATCGTGCTCCATATCGTAGAGATTCGGCCATGTCGCCAGGGCGGGGACGGTCTTCATCTCCCCGGTCTCCACGGGATACGTATAGGTTCGGGCGGCGCCGTTGGCCCCCACGAAGGTGTTGGGTTTGTCCAGGGGAATGGGCCAGCAGCCGTGATTGGCATAACGGTAATACTTCCACTTCCCGGACCGGACCCCTTCGATCTCGTTGTCGTGAAAGAAAAAAAGCGCTTCATGGGGCGACTTCTTGTCTCTCCCGGTCAAAAGCCCCTTGATATCTCTTCCGTCGATAACGCGGTCGATGGGGGTGGAAAGCCCCGCCAGGGCCAGAAACGTGGGGAAGAAATCGATGTTCATGGCCGGCTCAGAAGAGACCGTGCCCGCCGGGATCGTCCCCTGCCACCGGGCGATCATGGGAATGCGGAATCCGCCGTCATAACTCTGTCCCTTCCTCCCCCTCAGTCCCCCGGAGCTGCCGTCGAACCAGGGGCCGTTATCGCTGGTGAAGATGACCAGGGTGTTTCTGTCAAGACCGTTTTTCTTCAGATACGCCATGATCTCGCCGACGCTCCAGTCGATCTGCATGATCGTATCCCCGTGGGGGCCGCCGAACGACGATCCCTCGAACTCGTCTTCCGGGAAGCAGGGCTGGTGCGGGTCCTTGTGGGCGAGATACAGGAAGAAAGGCTTATCATCCTTCGACTGCTCCATGAATTCGATGGCCTTTTCATGGAACAGGCGGGTGTATCGCTTCTGGGAAAGCCCGATATCCTCCACCAGCTCCGTCTCGTTTTCCCAGAACGCCACCGGCCAGTCGTCGTTGGCGCCGTTGAAGCCGATGAAGTAATCGAAGCCGTGTTTCCGGGGGAGGTAGTCCTCGTTCACCGTGAAGTCGCCCAGGTGCCACTTGCCGATACAGGCGGTGGCGTATCCGGACAGCTTCAGTGCCTCGGCGATGGTGATCTCCGACAGCGGCAGCCCACCTGCGATGCTGTACCCGGCCACAAGGTCCAGGGCGCCGAGGTTCGCGAACTGGTGCCCCACCCAGCGCATGAACTCCTTTATGATGGAGCCGCCCTCGGCGGGAAAGGGGAAGGTCACGCCGGTGCGGTGGGGATAGCGCCCGGTCAGAAGCCCCGCCCGGGAGGGTGAGCACAGGGCATTGCACACGTAAAAATCGGTGAAGCGCATCCCCTCATCGGCCAGTCGATCGATATTCGGGGTGGTAATGGCCGTGCTGCCGTAGCAGGAAAGATCGCCGTAGCCCATGTCATCTGCCAGTATATATATAATGTTGGGCGGCGTGCCGGTAAATCCCTCCATTGGAAAAACCACGTCACTCACCGGCAGGGCGTCTTTGGCCGGATCGACGTACACCGCGGGGTCGATGTCCGTCATGACCCTGGATGTGTACTCCTTCGACGCGCAGCCCGCCAGCATCGCTCCGGCGGACACCGCCCCGGCGGCCCCCAGCTTCAGGAACGATCGGCGGCTCACCGGTCGCTCATTAGTATGAATCCCGATACCGGGACGTTTTTCGGTACATTCATCTTTCATATGCCGCTCCTTTTGACCAGTTATGAAAATGGAATGATACTGGCCCCAGTGTAGCCGATTTCCCCACCGGGATAAACCTTTTTTTCGAAAAAAGAGGGGGAAATAATGTGAGATGTCAGTCGAGACGACTGACGGAAAGCGGCCGGATGATCTCCCACCCCCGCTTTCGGGCGATGCGGGAGAGCCGCGGCGTCGGATTGACCACCACGGCCCGTCCCGTTGTGAGGAGAAATTCCAGGTCCGCCTGGTCGTCGGAATAAGCGGTCGCACGGGAGGGATCGATGCCGTGTTCGGCCAGCAGGGTGCGGGCGGCTTCCGCCTTCACAGACCCGATATTCACCTTCCCACGGGTGCGGCCGGAGAGGAGCCCCCGCGCATCCTCCTCCAGCTGCGTGGTGACCACCAGGTCCACCCCCAGGACACGCGCCGCCGGGGCCACCAGGTGGGCGGGGGAGGCGGTAAGGACGGCCACCAGGTCCCCCCTGTCCTTGTGCTCCCGCATCCTCTCAACCACCTCGGGGAAGAATCTGCGGCTCGTCACCTCCCGGAAAAACCTCTCCCCGTGCTCAAACAGCTCCCGACGATCCCGCCCCCGGTGGGTGGCGATGCACGCCCGGACTATGGCCGCCTTGGGCGCAATCCTGAGTGTGGTGATCAGATGGACAAAGACGATGTGCGCGATCCGCACAGGAGAGATCTCCCGTCGCCGCCAGAAGTATTCCACCTCCAGCCCCTGGGAGTCATTATCGATGAGCGTGTTGTCGAAATCGAAGAGAGCTGCACTTCGCATACTGCTTCCGGTCGTGAAAAATGAAAAACCACCGGGATCGCCGCACGCAAAAATGCGGCGGCGTATCCCGGTGGTCCCCTGGGGGGAATCTATCGCTAAATGCCTTCCTTGGTCCTGCCGGCTTCCGCCAGCATCGTCGCCGTCTCTTCCGGCAGGGGGAACACCTTCTTCCCGGACGCCAGGGCGTGATAGTAGACATGGGCGAGCTTTTCCAAGAGTGCTGCGTTCTTCACCGCCTTGTCCAGGGATTTCCCGAGACACACCGCCCCGTGATTTTTCATCAAAAAGGCGTGCCGCCCGCTTTTTGTCGCCTTCGCCGTCAATTCCGCCAGCTCCGCGGAGCCCGAGAGGGCGTAGGGAATCACTTCCACCTCTCCGCCAAGGGCCATGGTGATGTCGTCGAAGAGCGGCGGGATGGCCTCGTCAAGAAGCCCCAAAATGCTCGCATACGGCTGGTGGGTATGGACGACGGCCTGCACGTCAGCCCGGGCGGCGTATACACCCAGGTGCAGCCCCAGCTCGACGCTGGGCGGGAAATTGCCCGAAACCAGGGCACCCTCCATGTCCAGAACGGCGATATCGTCGGTTTTCAGCTCCTGATAGGGCCTGCCCGACGGGGTAATGGCGATGAGGGCCTCATTCTCAATACGTTTGGACACGTTCCCGGCGGTGGCGAGCTCCGGTCCGAAATATCCCTGGCCCTGAAGCCACAGGGCGGCGTCGATAATCGCCCGGCGATCTTCTTTGTATTTTGTCATGATCGGTATCCTCTTTTGATATCCGCTACGATTGGTCTCTCTCGTTCATGCGGCGAAATAGCTTTTTGTTCTTCTCATACAGGTCTTTGAACACCGCGAAGTTGCGATCGTACATCTCCCGATATTGGGCCCTGGGCTCATAGGTCCTGTCGACCTGGATGAAGTCTGATGCGGCCTCGAAGCCTTCAATAATCCCGAGACCCACGCCGCACACCACGGCGGCACCCATGGCACCCACGTCCTGGGGACGCCTGACCGTTTCAATTTTCCGCCCCGTCACGTCGGCCATGATCTGGCACCACTCTTCCGACTTGGCGCCGCCGCCTACCAGCCGCACCGTCTCCCGCCGGGGGATCTGCTTTTCCACCGCCTCCAGCATCCAGCGGTCGTGATAGGCGACGCCCTCCAGCACCGCCCGGATGAGCATGCGTTTCCCGGTGTTCAGCCCCAGGTTGAAGAATATCCCCCGGGCGTACGCATCCTCCCGGGGCGACCGGCTGCCGTGAAGCCAGGGGGTGAAGATCACCCCGCCCGCCCCCGGCTCGGTGTCGCTCACCGCCCGGTTCAGAAGCTCAAAGAGCCGATCCTTCTTCGCCTCGGGATCCTTCGCCGGATGCTCTTCCAGGTACACGCCGATCTCGTCCAGCGCCAAATGATCCCTGACCCACTGGAGACACGCCCCGGCCGTCTCGGCCTCGGCGACGTAGCAGTAGAGACCCGGTATGGGACCCAGAATCGACGCGATGAAATTGCCGACGTCCACCTTTCGCTTGTCGAAGTTCGACAACACCCAGCCGGACGTGCCGATGTAGATGTGGGTATCGTAGTTCGTGACGCAGCCTGCGCCGACGGCGGTCATGGAGGTGTCTCCCCCGCCGCCGAAGACCGGAATCCCGGGTTTCAGGCCCAGATCACTCGCCGCTTGCTCTGTGAGCGTCCCCACCACATCGGTTGAGGCGACGACCGGCGGCAGGTGATCCATGTTCACATCGAAGGTCCTGCAGAGTCCCTTATGCCAGCCCAGCTTTCCGGGGCGGGTGTCATACACAAAGGTGAGGTGGGCGGAATCATAGGTCATGCCGTAGTTCCCGGTACAGCGAAGCACCAGGTAGTCCTTCACATCCAGCCACTTGTACGCCTTTTCGAAGATATCGGGGCGATTGTCCTTGACCCAGTGATATTTCCACAACGGGTCCTTTGGGGTGGCCGCCAGGCCGCCGGTGATCAAAAGCGACCTCACCGTCAGCCGGGCGTTCCATCCCTCGATGCGAAACAGCCCCCGATACAGGTAGCGGGCGATTTGTTCCGTGGAGCGGCTGTCCATGTAGGTCATCGGGTTGTGAAGGGCCTGACCCGACTTATCCACCAGCACCGATCCCTGCATCTGGCAGCTGAAGGCCATGCCGGCGACGGCGTCCTTTGTGACCTTTCCGCGATCCAGCAGCATTTTCGTCGAGCGGCACAGGGCGTCCCACCACTCATCCACCTTCTGTTCCGCACCGCCGTCTTCTGTCATGTAAAGCGGGTACTCCACCACGGCGTTGTCGAGCTGTTCCACGGTTTTTCCGATCCGAAAGAGGCATGTCTTGCAGCCCGTCGTTCCCACATCCAGCGCCAACACCAGCGTCGATTCGTCCGTCATCCTGTTCTCCTTGCGGCAGGTATTCTATTTTAATTTTCAATCGGCGTTCGGTCCGATCACGCATTTTCGCTCTGTATCCACCATGCCGTTCAATACCCGTCACTTGAGGTACACCGCCCGACACGATACGTCCCGATGCCCCCAGGCTCGTATCACGGCACCAATATCCCCGGCGTATCACATTACCCCACGCGCGATTATCACGCCCCTCGATGAATATACCCGTGTTCTATGAACCAATCAACGGTATTCTTGACTGTGGTCCTTATGGGCGTAATCGTAAGACCCAGTTCATTGACAGCCTTGGAGTTATCAAAGTGTTCGCCCATGTTTCCGATGCGCACCTGAGAGAGGGAAACAACGGGGGTCTCTTTCGTAATGCGGGATTGTATTTCAAAGATATGCCCCAGCAGCAATGCCACAGGGTACGGCAGTTTCAATCGGGGCGGCTTTACCTCGGCGATTTCCGCGACCAGCCTGAAAAAATCGCCGACTGTCACGTTTTCGTTGCCCAGGATATATCGTTCCCCTATTCGCCCCTTTTCAGCCGCGAGCAGATGTCCCCGGGCCACATCCTGAACATCGATAATGTTGATCGCACCGTCGATATACCCCGGCATCTCCCTGTTTGCAATGTCAATGATCAGCTTCCCGGAGGGGGTGGGCTTGATATCCCGGACGCCGATGACCAGGGTCGGATTTACGATGACCATGGGGAGGCCCTGGTCACATATCTTCTTGGCTTCGATCTCGGCCAGGTACTTTGAAATCGCGTAATGATCGCCCGTCTCCCACGCATTGAACTCGGCCTCTTCGTTTACGAAATTGCCGGCCCCATGAGAGCCTATCGTGTTGGAGGTGCTGGTGTAGACGACCTTCTCAAGTCCCAGAGACAGGGCTTCTGCGAGAATGTTCTTCGTACCCTCGACGTTCACCTCATAGAAAAGATTTTTATTCAGCGACCAGTGGGCGAAATAGGCCGCCACATGGTAGAGCGTATCGCACCCCTTGAGAGCTGTCCGCATGGACGCCCTGTCCCGGGTGTCGCCCTCTACCACCTCCACATCCAGACCGTCTATGTTCCGCGTATCGCTGTTCTCCCTGGCGGTCACCCGTACCTCCGCACCGTCATTCAAAAGCTCTCTGACAATCGTCGAGCCAATGAATCCGGTGGCACCCGTGACCAGTGTTTTCATTTCGAAACCTCCTTGTGGGTGATGTGGGGCTCACGCCGTAATTTTGCCGTACCGGAGCGGCCGCATGCACGATCCGCCATCGGGGACATGTGTCTCTTCACTCAAGAAGTCCCCGCTTCACGGCACGGGTACGGCGCTATACCAGGCTGAAAATCCTCTCGAACCGCTCCAGTGCGTCGTCGATGACCTCATCGGTATCGGCCATGGATGTGTAGACGCGGCTTCCCGCCAGGGTCACGATGCCCTCCGCCATGAACGCAGCCCCCATCTCCTCCATCATGTGCTTTCTGCTCGTGACCTCGTCGAAGAAATTGGGATGGTCGATGTCCAGGAGCATCACCCCGGAGGTCTCAAGGTGGGTGATGGAGCCGTGGTTGAAGACCACATACGGGAGGTCGTACTTCCCGATGATCTCCGCGAGGCCGGCCCTGAGGCGATCCCCGGCCTTGCCCGCCTTGATGTGGGCCTGGTTTTCCTCGATGGCAAGGATCGAGTAGTACCCCGCCGCGCAGCTCAGGGGATTGGCCGACAGCGTTCCCCCCACCATCGCCCTCGGCTTGAGGGCCTGCAGCCCCGCCGCCAGGGTCTCCATGATGTCTCGGCGTCCCCCGATGCCGCCGGCCGCGGGATATCCCCCGGTGACGCATTTTCCGAATATCGTCAGGTCGGGCTTCACGCCGAAATAGCCCTGGGCGCCGCCCATGCCCACACGAAATCCGGTGACCACCTCATCGAATATCAAGAGCGTCTCATGTTCGTCGCACAGCTCCCGGACCCTCGCGTTGAAGTCGCGCGTCACCGGGCGAGTGGCGCTCTCTGGCCCCAGGGGCTCCACGATCACCGCTGCAGTGCCGCCGTCGGCCTCGTTCTTCTCGAGTAGTGCCTTCAGGCCGTTGGGGCCGTCGATGTCGTTGGGATAAAATTCCTGGGTATGCTCAAGACACCCCGACGGGATACCGTGGGCGTCGAAGGCTCCCAGCCCCGGAATGCGCATGCCGAAGACCATCTGGTCGCTCCACCCGTGATAGCCGCCGCCGACCTTGATGACCTTCTTCTTGCCGGTGAATGTTCTGGCGGTGCGGATGGCGGCCATGACGCTTTCGGTGCCCGAGCCGAGCATGCGGAACATCTCCACGGCGGGCATGTGCTTGTTGATGAGTTTTGCCAACTTCAGCTCGTATTCATGAAACAGCCCGGTCACCGGGCCGCACGTGTTGAGCAGTTCGAATATCTTCGCCCTCACGTCCGGATAATTGCTGCCCAAAAGCGTGGGTCCCCCGGCCTGAAGAAAATCGATGTAGCGATTGCCGTCCACATCCCACAAATAGGCCCCCTCGGCCTTGTCTATGGCGATAGGAAAGGGATGGTTGAAGGCCAGGTTGTGCTGGACGCCGCCGGGGATATATTTCTTGGCTTCATCGGTGAGCGCCTTCGATTTTTTGCATTTCGTCTCGAAATAATCCAGGTATTCTTTCATCTTGTCCTGGGAAATGGGACGAATGGGCTGGTTGATGAGCTTCTTGAGGTTTTCGTATATTTCCCCGGTGTCCGGCCACTTGGAAATGGCGTATGTATTGGTGCTCATGGGATGCTCCTTGTATTACGAACAGGTACGTTTGTGCGGTTTTTATCACACTGACCAGTCAGTACTACATATTCGGCCGCATGTCAAGGCAAAACTGACCGGTCAGTGCAAATTTTTCTTTGCGCTTTCGAGAAAAATGTGTATGATAGGCGGTAAGTGAATCGACAGAGCCGGAAAACATCGGATAACAAAACACCTCACCCACGAACAGACAACAGGGAAACGCATCATCATGAAAGACACGCGACAGAACATCCTCACCGCCGCCGCCCGGGTCTTTTCCGAAAACGGGTTTCACCAGGCGAAGATGGACGACATCGCCGCCGTCGCCGGTGTCTCCAAGGGGACCCTCTATTACAACTTCGAGAGCAAGTCCCAGCTCTTCTCCGCCACAGTCACCGAGGGCATGGACGACATCATAAAGATCATCCGAGATAACCTCCAGTCAGAGCTCCCCTTCATCGAGCATTTCAAAAAGCTCATCGACCTGAACGTCACGATGTACCTGGAATACCGGGATCTCGCCCGCATCATCTTCAACGAGGTGTCTTCCGGCATCGACGGGTCGGTGCTCAGGGACATTGAGCGGGTTCGGGGACGATTCATCGACTTCATGTCCGAACAGCTCCGGGCGGGGCAGGAAGACGGGCGGATCCGCCCCTGCGACCTGCGGCTCGCCTCGGTGACCGTCACCGGCATGATAGACAGCCTGTCGAACTTCGTGGTACGCTACCCCGATTCGGTCACGCGGGAAGAGATCGTCGATTTTCTCTTTTCGTTCCTGGCCCGGGGGCTCCTTTCCCGGTCCGAGGCGGAAAAGGCGGCGGAGCTTTTTTTAACCGCCGGTAAGTAAATAGAAGCACCTGGGGCGGCTCGTCATAACAGGAAGAGTATGAACATAGTACGCACACACAGCTCGAACAAAGATTTTACTGAACTCTGCATCCTATTGGACCGTGAATTGAACAGCAGATATGGGGGAGCTCTATCCAAGTACGAAACGAATAATAATATTATTGAGAACAATCAGGCGGTCATACTCGGATATATCGACGGCGTTCCTGCAGCATGCGGATGCTTCAAGGCATTGGATACAGAAAAGATTGAAATGAAGAGAATGTTTGTAAAGGCCGAATATCGAAAGAACGGTTTTACAACATCTATCTTAACATCGCTCGAAAATTGGGCGAAAGAATTGGATTTCTCCATCGCTCTTCTCGAAACGGGAAAGGGTCAACCGGAGGCCATCAATCTTTATAAAAAATAGGGGTATAAAATAGTAGAAAATTACGGCCCCTCTGTTGGAATTGAAAACATTATCTGCATGAAAAAGGAATTAAAATAGAAAAAGGAGCATCCGAGGTTCAATACATATGATCGCCCCGGTGTCCCGCTCGGACTTCTATTCACATATAACGGCCCCGAAGCGCATCGCCCCGGGGCCGTGTTTCACGTTTCAGAATCCTTCCATCCCGTCTACGACTCGTGCCCCATCTCCTCCAGCTTCCGTCGATTCTCGGCGATTTTTTCCGGCGTCAGGTCGTAGTACTTCCAGAATATCAGCGTGGTGATCAACACCACAACCGCCGGGACCAGGGCCGTATGTATTCGAATGCCGAAGAGCACAAGGTCAGGATTCTGGACCAGGGAAAAGAGCTCCTCCTGGCTGGTGGCCCCCTCCACAAACCCGGTCAGGTGATGCACCAGGGCGAAGACGCCGGCCTGGAAGCTGTGACCGAAGCGGATGAAGAACGCCTGGAACCCGTAGTAGATCGCCTCCTGCTTGACGCCGGTATGCACCACCGCGTTGTCGATGACGTCCCCCATCGTGGGCGGGTCCACGAACCACTGGGCCCCCAGGCCGATGCCGAAGACGAAGAGGCACCCCACGAAGAGGTAGAAGTTTGAGACGAACGCGATGGGGAGAAACGTCGCCGTCATGGCAAAGCCGGCGAAGATGCTGAGCTTCCGGTTGTCGTTCACCCGATGGGAGACCCGTATCCAGATCGGCACCGACAACAGCGCCCCACCCAGCATCCCGCCCATCAGGATACTCAGGGCGCTGGACTCCATGTTCATCACGAAATTGACCACGTACGGGGCCGATGCGGAGAGAATCGTCACCGCCGACTGGTACCCGAAGAAGAAGATCACCTTGGAGACGAAGATGCGGTCGCCGAGGATCGTCTTGAGGGTCGGCAGCAGCGGCTCATGAGGGGCGATCACCGAACCCTCGAGATTCTTGTGGAATTCCTCCCGGGTCTTCTTGTTCTCCCAGACACCGGGTATCATGGCCAGAAAGATGAAAAAGCCGATGCCGAGCATGGCCCAGGCGGCCCCCCGAAAGGTCTCGGGGACGCCGAAGTTGATCAACAGCGGCGGGATAACCGAGGATGAGACGATGCCGGTCATGCCGATCATGGTGCCGATGCCCGCGGCGGTCCGGCGCTCGTTGAGACCTCTGAACTTGTCGGGATACATCGCGTTGACGGCCACGGTCCAGATGGTGTAGAAGGTATCAAACAGGCAGGTGGAGACCAGCAGCCACGTAAACACCAGCCACTTCTGGGTCTGGGGGTCCCACTTCAAGGGCACCAGGAATATCATCACGAAGGCGAACAGCCAGGGGATACCCCCGATGACGATCCAGGGGAAGCGCCGCCCCAGGGAGCGTTCCCAGGGCATCCTGAACCGCTCCATGATATACCCGGTGAGGGGATCGTTTACGGCGTTCCACACCGAAAAGAGAACGAAGGCCAGAGCCCCCAACCCCACCGGCAGACCGATCTCCGTTTCATAAAAGAAGAACACATACATGCCGAAGGGGCCGGTCAGCCACTGCCCAAAAAACTGATGCATGTTGTAACTGGCCATGATCAGTTTTGTGTTTTCGTATTTCTCCTTGACAGTATTCATGATTCAGGCCTCTCATACATAAGATAATTTGAGATATATATGTATAATACGTGAGTCCTTTTCATTCAGAAGATGCACCTTCCCCGCTGCGATCGCCCGTTTACCCTGTTTTTCGGATAATTTTCCGGGCGACGTTACGCGCGCCCACCATCACCCCCCGCACGCCGCCGCCGCTTTCGCTCTGGGAACCGATAAACCACAGCCCCTCCACGGACGTTTTATGGGGAGGGGCGACCTGTCCCATCACCGGCGGCAGACCGCCGAAGGAATGATGCCCCTGGTGTACCCGCTTTCTGAAGTCATCCGGGGCAAGTACCATGCGCTCCACCGTCCCCTTCCTCAATCCCGGGACGATTTTTTCCGCCTCATTGATCAGCGTGTCAGCAAACTCCTCTTTTCGTTCCTCCCAGGTCCCCCTTTCAAGGGTGTTCGGGGCGATGGTATAGACCGTCACGGCATGATGATTGGGCCGGGCCAGCTCAGGGGAGTGAAACGACGGCACGTAAATCAAGAAGCCGTCCTTTCCCCCGTGGTATTTCCCCCGCTGGCATTCCTTGACGGCCCCCTCGATATCATAGGTGTTGTAATAATACCAGAGCGCCGGGTCCTGGTACTCCCGGGGGTCGAAATCGACGCCGAGATGCACCATCAGCACCGACTGCATGGGAATCAGTTTTTCGACATGAGAGATAACATCCGAAGAAAGCTGATTTCTCCCCACCAGATCAAAGAAGGTCTCCCTCGCCCCGCCCGTGGCGATGACCAGGTCGGAGGCAACGACCTCCCCTCCCTCCAGCCGTACACCAACGGCCCGATTATTCTCGATGACGATCTTCTCGACCGGCGAGGACGTCCTGATATCGCCCCCGGTACTCTCGATGAGTCCCGCCATCGTCTCCACGAGCCGCCCGCACCCCCCCAGTATAAACGCGTAGGCGGGCACCGGCGCGTCGGCGCCCCGGTGCGTCACCGGAATGCGCACATCGAAGGCCGTCTCGATGTTTGAAAGCGGCACCCCCAGGGCGGGAAACTCCGAGGGTCGGACCACGAAATCCGCCAGTATCCCGGTGAAGACCGCCTTGAGCCGCCGGTCCGTGAAAAAATGGTCCATCAGCTCCTCGGCGCTCCAGGGCTCCCTCTCCTTCACCCTCCGATACGCCCGCCAGAGCTTCATCTTGGCGAAAAGCGCCGCCAGGCCCCTGGTGCGATCGGCGAGGTTGTGGTAGCGAACCAGGTCGAGCACCTGTTCATAAAAATGATAATATCGGTCGAGGTTTTCGGCTTCGTCGGGAAATATCTCCTTGAGGCGATCCCTGCGCCACAGGGGACCCCGATATTCTTCGGCGCACCTGAGGTCGAAGTCCGGGAAGCTGATCCCCCGGTCCCTTCTTGTCACCGGAAGGTCGTCCGCCACCCCCAGATCCACAAGTATCTCGTGCGCCGGCTCCCCCGGCAGGAATCCGTCCAACAGGAGCGGCCCCAGATCCCAGCCGAATCCGTTTTGTCTGACCGTTGCCGCTACGCCGCCGATTACGGGAAACTGCTCGAGGATCGTCACCCGGTGGCCCGCCCGGGAGAGATACGCCCCGCAGGTCAGCCCCGCCATTCCCGAGCCGATAATGACGATTTTCATGCCGCTCCTTTCTTGTACGAACACATCGATACCCGCACGCTCCGTCAGGACGATATAGGTGACGCCTGTATCCCGTATCGGTTATACCATCAAAGTCGTTTCAGCAGCCGAACCGGCACAACCGCCGGGAGGCGAACCCGACACCTGGGTCCATTCACATAACTATGAAGCGAACAGCTGTTTTTTTCAAGGTTTTTCCCGATATTCAGGAGTTTTTACCGATTACGGCCGAATCAATCCGTGAAAGAATAGCTAAATTGTAATTTTTCACCCGCGTCTGCGAGAAAACGTCTTGACGTTTCGTATTCATTGCGGCTTCTTTTCGGCTTCTATTAACCATACAATGTATTGATTCGTCTAATAGACGAGAACGGCATCACGGCAGACCTCCCGATCGGAAAGGTTCCGATTTTAGTCATACGATTTTTTCCAGTCCGTATGACGCTGATATGCCGTTCTCTCCTTTTGATACATCTTTCATATTGTAGATATACAGAGGCCCGTTATGAAAATAACGGGTTCATCAGCACATTATCGAAGCGGCGAATACGACCGCCGATACATAAAAAGGCCGTGGCCCCCAAGGAGATGTCGTTTGCATCAATAACCACGCCCGGGCCGTGCGCACGGTGATCGGCTGATCTCTAGGGAACGCTCTCCATACCTACCTCTATATAATGCGCCGTCTCGTCTTGCGAGACGGCGCACCTCTTCATACGCCTGGATATGCCCTGTGTGATAAAAAAAGCCGACCAAATCCGGTCAGCTTACACTAATAAATGACTCTAAGCTTTTTTTCAGTCTTGAAACTGATAATTTACAATTTTCCATTTCCCATAGAAGTTGTCTCTTAAAGCTGTATCTCCATTATCATCTAGATGAATCATTTTTGCTGAAAATCTTTTCTCTGAAGATATGTCATTTTCTTCGACCGTAACAAGAGCGGTGATTTCAGTGAATACTGGTGCCTTATCTTCAATATCTAACAACTTATATTTTATGAGACTTTTTTCTTTGAACTGAGACCTTATTACGCCCGCCATTTTACTTGATGATTCACAAAACAGTGGATCCATTATTTCTGACATCTTACCATAGTTTTTTTTAGCCCAGTATTCCATAAATTCTGATAATCGTTTTTCTGGTGTGTGTAATTCGAATATATCAGGATTGCAGGAAATTAAACCTTCCTCTCCTAAATTGATATTTCGAGGCTTCCATGACTCAATTTTCTTGTCAAATTGTTCTAAATTCTCATAAGCACTTATTCCCAGTTTCTTTGCTTTTTTCGGTTCCTTTTCTACCTTTTTAGCCAATGCCCAATCTCTGATTGCAAACAAAGTTGCCCAGGTTTTCGCCGCAACAATTTTATTTGCATATCCAAGATCTCTTCCATGAAGGATTCCATTTCTATACGGTATTTTTATTTGCTCAGTGGTTGTTCTCGTACGAGATTCTTGGAATAGTCTACTAATCTCTTGAAGACCGCTACTGTGTGCTGCAACTGAATTCCAGGCTGTAAGGTCAACGTCTCTTGCGAAAAAACCCTTTTGATCTTCGTGAACATCATTCACAATACCATCTATCATCATTAAAACAACTGGTATACAGGCATGGTATCTTCCTTCCAAGTAATCCTCTTTTGCCTTTAAAGCCAACTCTTTTCTAATAAGAAACTCTTTTACTGCCTCCATTTTTAATAAACCAATATGTAGTTTATCTTGATCATAATACTCTACAAGCAGATTATCTGCCCCATCCAGATTGCCACTATCTGCTAAAATAACAGCTTCTTTCATTGTGTCTTTATCGAAAGACTCATATGCAATCCACCCAAACTTTGCAAAATGACCATTGAAACGATCCGGCATTTCTATTGCTTCTATCGTAGGTTTGATAAGATATGAATACTTATTTAAAAATTCTGAAATTTTTTCGTTTTTTATTCCAAAAAAATTCCAGAATTTTAACATTTTTCTTTTTGAGTTGTATTGTTCCACCTTCTCTGACAATTCGACAAGGCTTGGAATATCTTTGATTTTCTTTTTATCTGACATTTTTGAAAAAGTTTGCTATAGCCTTTAACAATACATATGCTTAGTAATAATATATCATGCATAAATTAATTAGTCAAATGATCTTACCATCTAATATCTTATTTCCAAACTCTGGTTTGCTACGTATCCCCTCACACTACCGTGCCGCGACGGCCTCAATCTCCACCAGCATCTTCGGATGGGTCAGGCCGCTGACCACCCGCATGGTGCCGCCGGCGGGGCCGGGGTCGGCGGGAAAGTGCTTCAGGTAGGCCTTCGCGAAGACGTCCCAGGTGTTGTAGATATCCGCCTTCTCGGTGACGGTGATGCCCAAAAAGACGATATCGTCCATCGTCATGCCCGCCGCCTCGATGCTCTCCCGGATGCGCTCCACCTCGTACTCGAACTGCTCGATGAAGTCACCGGTGACGACCTTTCGATTGACGTCCATGGGCGGGGTGCCGGAGATGAAAAGCCACTCGGACACGTTCTTCACAGAAAGGGCCCAGGGAAAGGCCAGGTAGGGGAGCTTTTCGTTCTTGATTTCTTGCTTTTCCATGTCCGTTCACCTTGTGCGTCGGGGGACGCCGAAGCGACGTCCCCCGATATTATATTGTGCATTACGTACCATCAGGTTTTTATTCGTCCGTATCCACCGCCCGCTTCAGTATGCCGTCCACGTCCTTCTCGAAGATATCAACGATGTCGACGCCGGCCTTTTTCAGCCGCCAGCGGCGCTCGATATAGAGCAGCGCCCCCAGGGCGACGGCGGCAAAGAATATCCCCACCGATACCATCGACAGGTATAAGCCGAGCGCGATGTAGATAACGGCGATGACGATCATCCCGATGGGCCAGAAGTAGTACCAGAATCCCCTGAGCTTATATGGCGCCCGGTCGTAATGCTCGGGGAGCTTTTTCCTGAGCCGCAGCACCCCCAGGGCAATAAGGATGCTGATGGCCATAACGCCCATCACCGTCACCACGGCATATTCCACAATGCCCGCGCCTAGGAGTATCCCGATGATGCTGAGGATCGTCACGAGCGCAATGGCCATGTACGGGGTGCCGAGACGCCTTCCGGTCCTGGCGAGCCATCCGGGCAAGACCCTGTCCCGGGCCAGGGCGTACACCTCCCGGGGGCTGGTGGCCAGGATGCCGTTGATGGTGGTGAAGGCCGCAAGGAGCGCCCCGAGGTAGATGAACAGCACCAGCCAGTTGGGAAGCATCACGTGGGCCGCCGTAATCACCGCCGTGACCGATTCCTCGCTGACCAGGGTCTCCCAGTTGAGCACCGCCGTGAGCGAGAAGGTGACCAGCGTATAGACCACCAGCACCGCCAGGAAGCTGATGAGAATCGCCCGGGGAATGTTTCGGGACGGATTTTTGATCTCCTCGCCCAGCTCCACGATTACCAGAAATCCGACGAAGGAAAAATAGGCCGGGATGGCCGACATCACCAGCGCGCCGACGCCGTTGGGCAAGAGCGGGGTGATGTTTTCCGGATCAGCGTTGAATATACCGGCGGCGCCGAAGATGAACAGGGCCAGCATGAAGATGATGACCATGATGTTCTGAATCCAGCCGGTCACGCCGATGCCGATGATATTGATGAGCCCGAAAAGTATCGTGATGATGATTGCCGTCTCCATGATGGGGATTGTAAGGTAGATGGAAAGGTACTCCGCCAGACCATAGGCCACCAGGGGCACGCCGATGAGGGTGGTGATGAGCAACGACCACACCGTCATGAATCCCCAGAAGGGGCCGAGGGTGCGGCTGACCATCACGTAATTCGCCCCGGCCACCGGCAGGGCGCTTCCCACCTGGGCCGTGGTAAAGCAGGTAAAGAGGGCGGGAATCGACGCGATAATATACACCATCCACAGCCCCGGTCCCGCGTCCACCGCCAATTCGCCGATGAGGACATAAATGGATGCGCCGATGGTGTAGCCGATCAAAATCGACACCGCCCCGCCCAGTCCCAGTCCTCGCTTCAATTCTCCGTGCGACATACTGAACTCCTCCTCTGTTCTTTCAATACATATCAACTGAGATGTCCGAAGATGCGTGTGTCGGCATCACCGCTTCAAACGAGCCGAAACGCCGTACCTCCTTTCCTCGTCCTTATTCGCCATATTCCGCCAGGGCGTCTATGAGGGGGCACATGCGCTTTTCATAGTAATCCTCGGCGCCGTATTCCGAGACAATCGCCTCATACGCCCCCCGGTGGGTATCTGCCCGGTCAACCTCCGCCCGTTCCAGCGCAGCGTATCGGATGATCTGCTGGTAAGGGGTGAAGAGGCCGTCGTCGATGTCCGAAAGCAGCGCCGTCGCCCCGACCGCATCACCCCGGGTCAGGGCGGACAATCCGTCAAAGAGCCGATACTCGGCCACGTCCGGGCGCATGTCGTACGCCTTCGGGGCGTATTCAATCAAGAGATCGGGCCGACCGCACAGGAAGGCGGAATACGCGGCGTAAAACTGGGCGTTGGCCTCGTTCGGATATTTTTTGGCCAGCTTTACGTATTCATCGAGCTTTTCCTCGTCCGTCAAAAGCATCCCATCGACGGCGGCGTGTTCCTTTATATACTCATCCACCGGGATCGCTTCGAAGGCGATTTCCGGGGGGCGGGAAAAATCCTGATAAATCCGCCACACATCATTCAGGGCGGCATACGACCCCCCCCAGGAATAGTAGAAGCCGTCTCCGTTTGGATCGAAGATCATCATCTGCCAGCCGTGATTGTTACAGACCGGACACGCCGAGCCGAAGCGGGTAAGGTCGGTGCCGTCCGGGGCGGTCCGGTTTCGAACGAAGGAGAGGGCGTCGGCGATATCGAAGGGTGGATTCGACGCGTCAAAGGACGACGCCACCAGCTCCCGGTCCCAGTCGTCGGCTTTGAGGCATTTATACACAGACTGGTGGATCTCTCGAATGGCCTCGTCGTAGTAGTGGTTCAGGTTCCAGATCAGATCCGATCCCAGGGGAAAGGAGGTCCAGCCGGTGGGAGAGACCTCGATCACCGCCCCCTCTCCCGCGTCCAGGTCCGCCCAGACGGTGCCGTATCCACCGATGGTCGGAAGCGTATCGAACACCTCCATCACCCCGTCCAGGTCCTCCTTTTCCTCCATCGCAATCCGCGCAAGATACGTCAGAGAAAACCCTTCGGCGTTGGGAGAGACGCTCCCCAGGGTTTCCTCGGAATAGGTCAACCCGTGGTCATTGTATCCCGTCTCCACCCCCATGCCGAGATACCAGTCGATATGGGTGACGGTGTAAAATCCCGTCGCGTTGTGGGTGACCACCACCGACAGATCGTCCAGGGCGTCCAGAAACGCGAAGTCATTATTCCGGGCGTGGATGACACCGCCGTCCTCCCCCCGCATCAGGACGCTGGTGCATCCCCCCAGGGATTCGGACACGTCGTAAAAGAGGCTGACCATCAGCACCGTGTCCAGGGGCACGCCGCTGCCCGCGGAGACGCCCCTGGCCTCCTCGATAAACCGCTCTGGAAGCTTCTTCGCGATCTTCCGGGTACGCAGCTTCATCACGCCGACAAGCAGTCGGTAGGGAATCCCCTCGTCCCGGGCGATGAACCGGAAGATGCGCTCATACTCGTCCAGGGAGGTGAGTATCTCGTCTTTGAGCAGCACCCCGTACTGGAGACCCATCTCGTAATGATCCCCGGTGACGGAGACCAGCGGGATCACGTCCGGGTATCGATACACCACTCCCTCGTGAAAGGTCGTTTCGACACCAACAGTCTCGGTCTCGTATTCCGGATCGACAATCCCTCCCGGAAAGGCGGCGAAGACCATCACCCAAATCGTCAGGGGGATAACAACCACTACAAGTATGAATGCGGCCGCCGTTGCGATTTTTTTCATCATGTTTTCACCTCATGAAAAATTTATGCCGTCACCATCCCGAGGAGATCCCCCCGGCGCAATCGCCCTTGTGACTACCTGCCGGAATACTTCGGCTTTCGCCGTTCCACAAAGGCCGTCGCCCCCTCCCTTGCGTCCTCGGTCATGGCGCAGGCCATCATGGCGTCGGTCTCGTACGTCATGGCGTCCTCGAGGCCGATTTCGCCCGATCTCACCAGGCATCGCTTGACCAGAGCCATGGAGACAGGGGCGTTCTGTGCCATGCCCCGGGCGGTATTCATCGCCTCGTCCATGAGATCGTCCTGTTTCACCACCCTGCTCACCAGCCCTATCGCGTGCGCCTCCCGGGCGTCTATCCGCCTGCCGGTCAGCATCAGCTCCATCGCCCGCCCCTGTCCCACCAACCTCGGGAGGAGATAGGTCACCCCGTTGGTCTCAAACAGCCCCACCTTGACCTCGGCGAACTCGAAGGTGGCGTTTTCCGCGGCGATGCGGATGTCCGACGCGATGGCGATCTCGGCCCCGGCCCCCACGGTGTACCCGTTGAGGGCGGTGACGATGGGTTTCGAAAGATCGGCCATCATCCGGGTGACGTCCTGGATTTCCAAAAGCCCCCGGCGGATATCAAAGAAGCTCACCCCTCCCCCCAAGATCTCTCCCATCTCCTCGAGGTCGGCGCCGGCGGAAAAGGCCTTTCCTTTGCCGGTGATCACCACCGCCCGCACGCCGTCGTCCGCGGCGCACTCGGAAAGGGCAGCTCGGATGTCGATCCAGGTCTGACGGCGGACGGCGTTTCTTTTTTCCTCCCGGGTAAAGGTAAGTACGGCCACCGCCCCGTCTTTTTCGTACGTGATGTCGGAAAAAATCATGATCGCTCCTGTTGTTTTATTATGCTTCGGTTTGGGCCAGTACGTCCTTTTTCAGCTTCGTCCGATCCGCCTTGCCGATGCGGGTAAGGGGGATGTCGTCCTTGATGATGATCTTTTTGGGCACCTTGAACTTCGCCAGGCGTCCTTTGAGAAACTCGAGCAGGCCGTCCGTATCCACCTCCGTTCCCCATACCGGCGCCACGTAGAGCCACACCACCTCGCCGTATATATTGTCAGGACAGCCGATAGCGGCGGTCAGCCCCACGTTTTCGTATTCCAGGGCAACCTCCTCCACCTCCGTGGGGAGCACGGTGTAGCTCCCCACCCGGATGATCTGCTTGATGCGGCCCTTGATGAAGAGCCCCCCGTCGCTGTCCAGATAGCCCAGGTCTCCGGTGATGCACCAGCCGTCCTCGGTGAAGCCGGCTTCGTTCTCTTCCGGCATATTGAAATACTCGGGGATCACCAGCGGCCCGCCGACCTGGATTTCCCCCGTCTCGCCCTGGGGGAGCACACTCCCTTTTTCGTCCACGATGCGGAGGGCCACGCCGGGGAGCGGTTTCCCCACATACCCGTCGGCGATTCTTTGCAAATCCTCGCCGGGCAGGGTGAAGGTGATCTCGGCCCCCGCCTCGGTACTGCCGTACCCATTGATGAGTACTTCCGCCAGCCGGGAGGTGATCCCCTCGGCCAGCTCGAAAGACACCTTCTCGCCCGAGAGGATCGCCGCCTTCACGTGCGAAAGATCGTACTTCTCCAGGTCCGGGAGCGACAGGAGGATGGCGTACATGGTGGGGACACCGCCCATCCAGGCGATTTTTTCATCCTGGGTCACCTCCAGCACCCGGTAGGGGTGCCAATCGGAGAGAAGAATCATCTCGTGCCCCCCCACGATGGGCATGCCGATGAGCTCCACCGTTCCGCCGATGTGACTGGGGGGGAGCGCCGCCAGACTCTTGACCCGCCCGTCCATACCGTAGGGGCCGAGGTGCTCTTTGAAGAACTGGTCTTCGATATAGGACATCCCAATCATGTTGATATGGGAGAGCAGCGCCGCCTTCGGAACGCCGGTGGTTCCTCCGGTGAATATAATCATGGCGCCGTCCTCAGGCGAGAGTGCTTTCGCCCGCGTATTCACATCGGCCTCCCGGCCCGCCCCCAGCTCGAAAAGCTCCTCGAAAGAGCGGCCGAATTCACCCGATCCCACAAGGATCTTGGGGATGGACGCAAACTCGCCTCCCAGCTTCTTGAGGCCCGCCACCACATCAAAATCCTTGACGCCGGTGATGGAGAGAATCAGCTTCGGCTTCGCATGGGATAGAAACCGCTCCAGATCCGCCGTGCGAAACTTCACGTCCATCGGCACGGTGACGGCGCCTGTCTTCTCGCCCGCCACCATCGTCAAAACGAAGTCGATGCCGGTGGGAATGATGGTGACGATTCGATCTCCCTTCATTACACCCAGCTCCAGAAAGGCGCCGGCGAGTGCATCCACCCGTTCTTTAAACTCCCGGGCGGTGACGGTCCGATCTCCCTCCCTGAGGGAGGGGAAGTCCGGGTCCACCCCGCTCCAATAATCCACATACTGCCAGTAATAGTCGTATTTCGGTATTTCCATGATTCCGTCCTCTGTCTGCGTGTTTCCTACAACCCCAGAAGCCGTTTCGCGTTGTCATAGAGATAGGCCCGTTTCACCTCCTCCTTCAGCGGCATGTCCTGGACCTCGGCCACGACCCGCTCGAAGGGGAGCAGCGGCCACTCGCTGGCGTAGAGAATCTGGTGTTTCAACATCGAGTTGCCGTACTGGATGAAGGTTTCCCAGCCGGTGCCGGGCCGGGCGATGTATTTGGGGCTGACGGCGCCGGTTTCGATGTAGACATTTTTGTGCTTCCATGCCACCGCAACCATCTCGTTGACCCAAGGCCACCCGCCGTGGCTGGCGATGATGACGAGGTTCGGAAAATCGCACGCCACAATATCCAGATTCAGGGGACGGCCGTAGAGCATCGACCGGTTCAGAGACCAGTTGACGCCGGTGTGAACGGTCACCGGGACCCCCAGCTCCGAGGCCGTCTCGTAGACCGGGTAGAACCGCCGGTCGTGGGCCTCAAGACGGTACGCCCAGGGCTGCAGGTTCACCCCCCGCATGCCTTTCTCCACCCAGTCTTTCACCTCGGCGGCCATGTCCACCGACTCCTCGGGATGAACGGTGCAAAAACCGACGATTTTTTTTGGATATCTTTTCATGAGCGAAAAGACGGCGTCGTTGAGGGCCCGGTAATCTCCGAATTCCCATTCGGCCTGGACCACCGACAGCTCAATCCCATTCTGTTCCATCGACGCCAGAAGCTCCTCGGCGCCCACCTGTACCTTCAGGCCGGCCTGGTAGAGCTCCAGGTAATGGCTCATGTAATGGGGCACGAACGACAGGTCGTTCGGATCAACGTTTGGAAACTGCTCCTTGAGGGGGAGGCGTACGCGAAAATCAATAATCATAGAACTCTCCTATATATCCCTGCGTATAGTCCGATCAAGCGGCGCATATCGTGAATACGTCACACATCGGATATGAGTGATCACCCGATCGGATGTCCTCATGCGCCGATGAATCCCTGTATGGTCCGCCAGAGGGCGTCTCTTGATTTTTCCAGGTCCACCGACGATTCGTTGAACACCCACTGGATCATGAGACCGTCTATCGACGCCTGGATGAGAGACGAGATGGTGGGGACATCCACCGATACGAATTCATTGGCATTCACGCCGGCCTCCAAAAGGTCCGACACCGTCTTCAGACACACCTTATAGAGCTTGCTGTTGATCTCCCTCTTATAGTCCAGGTTGGACCAAAGCTCCAGCTGCGCCTCGTAATAGATGCGGTTTTTCTCCATGTGCTCGAAGCTGGCGAATATATATTCTCTGAGCCTCTCCGTAGGCGAGCCCGCCGCATCCACCCGCTCACCGATGGCCTCCTTGATGGACTTAAGGATGCGATTGAGCACCGATGTGAGCAGTGCGTCCTTATTCTTGAAGTAGTAGGTGATCACCCCCCGGCTGACGTCCATCACGTCTGCAATTTGATCGAGGGTCGTCTTGGCGTACCCGTAGGCGGCGAAGGAGGCGATGGCGCTCTCGATGATCTGGTCTCTTCGTATGTCTTCAATCAGCGACCGCTTAGCCATGTATGTTCCTTTTCTTTTAATGGGAAACGTTCGGGGACGGCGATCCGGGATTGCGGCGATTCAATGTGATTTCGGGAATCCAAAATTGATGAACATGCATTCAGGTCTAAAAATCCCGGGATTGCGACCCGTTCTTTTAGATTTCAACAATTCGCTCCGTCGGCCCCCTGTATCGGAGAGGGTTGACGAATCCCTTTTCGCTCTTCTCCTCTCCGTTATACTCTTTCGGTTATTATTATAATTATTCTCTTATTTTTAAATCTGTTAGTATAAAATTATAACGAGCAGTATGTTTTGTCAAGAAAAAAATAGACCTGTCTCGATTCTTTCCTCACCCGGTTTTCCAAGCCGGCTGTATCGATCACTTTCTACCGATCCTTTCAGTAACCACTGTTCAACCGAAGAGACCGCGATCGACCGACGACACCGGCTCCGATTGTGATAGTTTTATTTCGGCCCGTTATCGACGAGAAGTGCGAAGACCGCCCTTCGGACGATCGGTATATGGTTTGTAAAAAACGGCGGCGCGGAACATCTTCCACACCGCCGCCGCCTTTTGATGTGTACCAGGCGAGCGTGCGCTCACCGGGAGAAAGCCCCCTTCCTTATACGCCCGCAAGCTCCTTCCAGGGCTCCGTGTCAATATAATAAAACAAACAAATTCACCGGCCGGACCTTCCGGGGTCTTCTTCAACCTGGTGAAACGGTACCCATCCGTCGCTTTTTGTTGATTCCTTTAAGACTTTGATATATAAATGGATTATCAAAATGACCGTGAAAAGTTATTACTTCATTCCCGGCCTGTGGAGAGGGTCAAAGATCCGACTCCATCAACTGATGGATTTGTTATATGAGGAGAGAGGATTATGGAACAGGATACACTCGATAAAATTGTTACCGTCCTGACATCCAAAACAATGAAGAAGGCCCAAGAAGCCGGAGACGCCTCAACGACCATCCTGAACGACAGCCTGGAGACACTTAAAAAAATCACTGCTATTCTCAGTTTCGTCAAGGAAGACGACTATGCGCCGTTTGACGTGGGTGTTCAATACATCGATGTCGTGACCGACGGTATTCTGGTTTTGGGAAAGCTCTGGAAACATATGGGGGCCACCTGCAGCTGTGGGGTGACCCTGGAGCTTTCCGACGATGTGGAGGGAATCGGACGCATATATAAGGGGGGGAGGGAAAACGAAAACGTGGAAAAGAAACGCTGCTCCTGCGGACGAATCTGGGAACGAGTTGAACATGATGTAGAAGAAAAGGGAAAGACACGACGTTTGTTCTATTGGATCCCCGCCAGCAACGACGAAGATCTTGACGGATGACGTACACACCGTTTTCCGGACGGACCGCCCATCGGGCGGGAGGGAGGGTTTCGATCGAGTGAGGCCCCGTCGGATAACGAGTGGACGACCCGGGATGGGCAAATAATAAGAAAGGGGGTGCTGTGCCGGGTTGGTTTCATCCGGCACCCTCGACTTATATCCCGGAAACCCGGCGGATATCCGTTGTCTATAAACCAAACACATAATACATATAATGTATATGGTAAAATACCTTCAGCTATGAAAGATATATTCATTCACGCAAAATATATCTTTATTACATCCCTCATCATTTTTGTGACGGCCGCGGCGTTCATCGCCCCGGGCCAGAAAGAGGAAGACACCGTTGCCTGCGCCTCCGTCGCCCGGATTGAAGGTTCCGCGGATATTCTTCCCGCCGGGGAGGAGACATGGATTCCCCTCACTCGCGGGGATTCGATTGTACCCGGCGATATCGTCGAAACCGGCCCGGGTTGCTCCGTTGAGCTGAATATGCCCGACGGAAGCATCCTCTTGGTGGGACCGAATACATCCATAACGATCGACGAGATCGGAACGGTGGAAGCGGTCGGATTGACCACGAACCGCTTCCAGCTTCTGGGGGGGAAAATCAGGGCGATCGTCCCTCACATGGCGGGGAGGCGGCCGCTCTTTATCATCGATACGGAAAACGCGTCCGTCGGGGTACGCGGCACCGATTTCTTCGAGTCCTTCGATCCGAACACCCTGACGACCTATGTCCTGGGGCTGGACGGCTGTGTCTCTATGACACCCCTCGGAGGTGCGGCCTTCGACGTCTGCGTACGGGAGGAAACCGTTGTAATGCCGGGCGTCATCCCTGTGGGCTCCCGCCCCGCCGATGACGAGACGATTCAAAAGATCCTCTCCGACATGCCCCTGGGCGGCGACGGGCCAACCGGCGGCGCGGAAGGTATCACCCTCCCCGAAATCACCGGCGCCGTCATCAACGGTCGAATCGATCTTGACTATGCCGATGATGAGATAACCCTGATCAGGGACGACCTGACTCTGGACGGCGTCATCAGGATCGAGGGCACCGCCGCGGGGGGTTCGCTTCCCCTGGGTCGGGTGGAGGTGAGCACCGACGGCGGCCTTACCTGGAATGCGGCCGAGGGGACCGAGCGCTGGACCTACGATATCAGCCCCGTCCACGATACACTCTATGAAATCGCATTCAAGGCAACAGACACCGGCGGCAACGCCGGCGATCCGATGGACATGGGAGTGTTTGATCTGTTCTATCGGGATGTCGATTCGGAGACACTGGCCCGGGAGGTGCTCGATCGCTTTTTCGCCGCAGTCCGCATCGGTGACGGCTCCGCCCTCGACGACATCATATCCGACACATACGACGGCCCCCTCCACAGCCTGTACTCGAAGGACGAGTTGATCGATACCATCATGAAGAACCAGGAGGCCTGGCCGCACCTCGATTTCTCGTACACACTGGATCGAATCAACAGCACGCCCGGTGTGATCATCGCCTCCGTCGGCTGGAACGTGTCCCTCCCCTGGGGTGCGGCATTCGGGACCACCCGCTGGTGGCTGGACGGCCGGGATGAGTATCGGCTGGCCCACGCCGAGGGCGACTGGATACCGGACATGTCTCAGGAGAACGGGGAGCTGAGCCTCGAACTCCAGAGCGCCACGCCGCCCTGTTCAAACTGGATACTCCTGATGGTCACCGCACCGGGCATCCCCTCGGATATCGAGACCATAACGGTGACCGTCGAAACCAACTGCGGTCCCTATATTAAGGAGCTGGCCCGTCCCCTGTATCGGGAGCGAACCGGCAGAACCGACGGCTTCGCCGTGGAGTTCCCCGTGGGAGACTCGGCGGGATGTGTGGTCGCCCCGCTGTGTCCGCTGCCAACGACCGTTCGATATATCATGGGACCGACGGGGGTGCTGGATGCGACATTCACCGACTTCGGATACGACCTCTTCGAATCGATCACTCTGCCGTAGGAGGATCCCTCCGTGGGATGGCCGACACGGCCAGCACAACGCCTCTCAACACGGGGACGCCGCCGATGACGCTGGAAGACTCCAAGACGTGTCCGGCTACCCGTTCTTTTTGTGATACCCGCGGATGAATCGATCTTCGCCGGCGGCATCTAAAGAAGTAAGGAGGGGAGGTATGCCATGCCGGAACAGGAAAAAAGGACGACAAATATCGCCATTCGGGCGACGATAGAAGGCATCATCGAGATCCTGGGGGAAAACGCCGCGAAGATTCTCTTTCGCATCGCGGGGCTTTCATATCTTCTGGAAAACAAGCCGGAATATAATTTCGACCCCTGTATCACCATCCCCGAGCAGGCGTCGATTTACAACAGCATCGCAGACCTCCTCGGTTTCACGGGTGCAATGGGGGTATGGCGGCGCATCGGCTACACGGTGTTGAAATACGCCCACCAGTACGGAGGGGTGCTCGATGCGTTCAACGACCTTCCACCGGATGAAAAATTCGAGCGGTCGATGGAGGTCTTTATCCTCGGCTCCGGCAAGGGACGGATTGCGAAGACCGGGGACGGCCCGGTTGATTTCGACTGCTTCGACTGCATTCACTGCAAGGGATACACGATGGATCGCCCCATGTGCACCCACTACGAAGGATTCGTCCAGTACCTCGCCGACTTCGCCTACGGGAAAAACATCTATCGAGCGAGAGAGACAGAGTGCAAGGCCCTCGGCGCCTCGACCTGTTACTTTAAACTCGAAAAAAGAGAATAAAACATCCGTATCGAAAGAGGCCGCCGATATATACAAACGCCCATCGGGGCGGTTGGCCTTTCGGCCCCCGCCCCGATGGTATGTGTCACGGATCGTATCTCCCACGCCCGGATGATCGCCCAGACTGCGGTCGAGCGTTATTTTTCCGCCAGGGCATGAGCGATGGCCCGAAAGACCGCGACGCTCTCCAGCTCCTTCTCCTCTCCGTCGATGTCGTAATCGGCATAGGCCGAGTTCTTGGCGATGACCACCCCACGGTCCGGATTGACGTAGATGAACTGGTTATAGATGCCGATGGCCATGAAATCGCCCTCGGGATTCTCCGGGATCCACCACTGGTAGCCGTACCCCATCACCCAGTCCGACGCCGGATTGTCTCCGGGCAATAGGTGCGGAGCGTCCGGCGTCACCGACGCCTCAACCCAGTCTACGGGCACAATCTGATCGTCTCCGCGCCTCCCGCCGTGGAGGTACAAAAGCCCGAAACGGGCGTAATCCCTCAGCACCGCGTTCAGTCCCCCGAAGGCCAGCTCCGCCCCGTCGCCGTCCACCAGCCAGTAGGCGTCCGCCTCCATGCCGACCGGCACCCAGATATATTCCTCCAGAAGCTCGGCAAGATTCTTTCCGGTGGCCGCCGTCAGCACCATCCCCAAAACCTGGGTGTCCATGCTGACGTAGTGGTTGTAGGTCCCCGGCTCCCGCTCGCTTTTGAGTGTGGCGATGAAGTCCGCCAGAGACGTATTCAGTGCGATGACCCGACCCATGCGGTTTATGTCGCTGAAGAAATCGGCGTACGTCTCGTCGAACCGCACCCCCGACGACATCTGGAGGATATCCTTGATTTTCACCCCGTCGTAGCCCGAGCCGATAAGAAACGGCACATATTTTGTCGCCGGGTCCTCGATGCTCTCGATGTATCCCTCGTCCACGGCGATTCCCATCATCGCGGATACGAAGGATTTCGCCACAGACCAGGAGATGTGTCGGGATGTTTCGTCACCTCCCAGAAAATACTCCTCATAGACAATCGCGTCATCGACGATGACGATCATCCCGGTGGTCCAGGTCTCCTCAAGAAAATCATCGATCGATTTCGTCCCTCCGTTGTACTCGTAGGTGTCGGGAAGCACCGTCTCGGCCCGCTCAAGCTCCCAGACGTCGTCCCCGGCGTGGACCGTGCGGGTATCGAAAAAGATGGCATCCATGCCGCGAAAATTCTCCACGACCACATCCGGCTCGAAGAGAACGATCACATGATAGAGCCGTACCAGTTCCTCCCGGTGGAGAATGCCGAACACGATCAACACCAGGAGTACGGCGGCGACACCCCAGCCGAACACTCTGAAAAAACGTCTCGTTCTACCCTGTTTCATCTGTCATCCTCCAGATCGCTGTGATACAATGCACCATGCGCTGCAACCAAGGTGGGAACACATCGATGCCGGATACGCCGGTGTCCCACCAATAGCATTCTTTCATCCCACTGTCAATCTCCGTATGTGCCGGGTCTCCGGTGGTTTCCGGACACCTCAGCATGAACGATGATCATATCGATCCCCAATCCAATGATTTTATATATACCCTTTTTTACGGAGGAGCCATGAAAGCACTGAAATATCTCTGTATCGGCCTCGCCGTCGTTATCATCTGCCTGGGAGTGTTCTTCCAGATCTTTTTCAGACACCCCCTGCCCGACTACGACGGCACGATCGTCCTCGACGGCCTTGAGGCGGAGGTGACGGTCCGCTTCGATGAATACGGCGTGCCCCATATCTTCGCCGAAAACGAGCACGATCTCTTCTTCGCCCAGGGCTATCTCACCGCCCGGGAGCGCATGTTCCAGATGGACATGACCCGGATGGCGGGGAGGGGCGAGTTGTCGGCGCTTTTCGGCGAGACGACCCTGGAGACCGACAAGTTCCTCAAGGCCCACGGCTTTTACCGCACGGCACACCTCGTGTGGGAGGAGATGCCGGAGGAATACCGGGTGCTGGTTCGGGCCTACGTGGACGGGGTCAACGCCTACATCGACACCGTCCAGACCCTCCCCCGGGAATACGCCATTCTGGGTGTTAAGCCTGAGCCGTGGCTCCCCGAGGACTGCGCCGTGGCCGGGATTCTCATGGCGTACAGCCTGACCCGTTCCAAGAAGACCGATCTGATACTCCATAACATCGGCGAGATCGCGGGAAGAAACGTGCTTGAGAGCATCATCCCCGCCTACCCGGACTACGGCCCCCGGGTATCCGGCCCCGCCGCCGGGGACGTGGGCGATGAGCCGGCCGACATCGTCTTCACGGACACGGGCATCCCGGCGGACGCCACGGGTGTTCCGGCATTCCTGGATCATTTCGAGCTTCCGGCCAGCAACTGGATGATCTTCGGACCGGAAAAGACCACCACCGGCGCCGCCCTCCTGGCAGGGAGCCCGGATTTGGAGCCGAAGATCCCCTCCCTCTTTTACCTGGTGCATCTTTCCGGCGGGCGCTTTGACGTTATCGGCGGCTCGGTGCCCGGCGCCCCTGGGGTGAACGTGGTGGGCTACAACGGTCACATCGCCTGGAGCACCGTCAACGGGCGGGTGGACGAGCTCGACTACTTCATCGAAAAGCTCAACCCGGAAAACGAAGACCAGTATTTGACCGAAAACGGGTACGAGGATTTTGAGATCGTCACCGAGACCCTGAGAATCAAGACCAAGGAGGGCGTGCGGGAGGAGGAGTACGAGGTCAAGATATCCCGCCACGGACCGATCATCTCCGACGTGATGTCCCTGGCCCCGGAGAACACCGCCGTGAAGTGGGTGGGGAACGAGCCGATGCAGATATTTCCCGGCTTCACGGAAATCTGCCTCGCCGAAAACTTCGACGAGTTTCGAGAGGCCATACGCCTGGTGACCACCCCGACACTCAACGTAGGCTACGCCGACAGCGAGGGGAACATCGGGTATCAATACATGGCATCACCCCCCATACGAAAAAACGGCGACGGCACGCTGCCGGTACCCGGCTGGACCGGCGCGTATGACTGGATCGGGCATGTTCCCTTCGACGACCTCCCCCACGACCTGAACCCGGACAAGGGCTATTTCGCGTCGTTCAACAACGAGCCGATGCCCACCCCCTATCACATTACCGACTTCTACCTCTTCGAGCGGGCGCTGAGCTTCGAGGAGTTGATCGCGGAATACGAGTCCGTCTCCCCCGAGGACGCCCGGGAGTTCCAGCTCAATACCGTCTCCATGGTGGCCCGGCGGTGGATCCCGGTGATCCTGGCGGCCACGGAGGGAGAGGAGGACCACAGGGAGGCGAGAAACCTCCTGTTGGGGTGGGATCAATCCATCGATAAGGACAGCCCGGCAGCCGTCATATTCAATCAGTTTTATGTGGAGCTGATGAAAAACACCCTGGCCGACGAGGCGGGTGAGGATGTATGGGACGAGTACCTCTCCCAGTACATCATCATCTACATCCCGGACCTGGTGCTGACCAACATCATCGATGATATGAATAACCCGCTCTTCGATGACGTGACCACACCGGATATAACCGAGACCCGGGACGACATCGTCAGGAGGAGCTTCGCCGACGCCGTCAATGTGCTGACGGAAAGGCTGGGGGGAAATCCGGAAAAATGGGCCTGGGGCGACGTGCACCGGATGACCTTCACTCATCCGATGGGGGAGAAGCTGCCGTTCTTCAACCTGAAGCCCGTGCCCATCGGCGGCGACGACTTCACCATCTGCGCCGGCCTCTGGGACAACGAGCACCCCTACGACATGAAGTCCGGGGGGGTCATCCGTCTGATCGTCGATTTCTCCGCCCCGGAAACCAATACCATCATCAGCCCGCCGGGCCAGTCCGGGCAGTTTTTGAGCCCCCACTACGACGACCTGGTAAAGAGGTGGCTTTCCAACGAACAGATCCCCATGCGCTTTCACGACGCCGAGGAGCTTTCGACGGTGTTGATATTGACCGGCGAATGACACAGATGTCTCCCCACGTATTCACGCTCACGACGCCTCCGGCGAAACCCGTCGGGGGCGCCTTCATTCCGGGCGTCCGATCGGTGCGGGAGAAAATCATATATATTTTCCGGGCGCTTTTTATGCCGCTTTCGATGTGCTACAATGCCGTCGTCATTATATATTAGAAAAGGAGTAGCGTATGGAACGACAATCCTTTGCCAGGCGATTCATTCTCCCGGTTCTGATCGTCTTGATCGTCGCCGCCGGGTCGTGGATCGGGTACCACGTGGCGTGGCGGCTGGACAATCGATCCCTGCACGACACGCTGGCCCAGATATTCGGCATCTTCTTGTTTTTCTCCGTCGCCTTCGGCCCCCTGGTTATCTATCCGTTGACCTATCGCCGGGGAGCGGGAGCTCTCGAGCGGGTGATCGCGTGCCTTGTGACGCCGCTTGCTTGGGCGACCAAGGACTTTTTCAGGATGCTCGCCGCCTTTACCGTAACCGAATCCCTCTACTTCTACCTGAACCCGCTTAACATCTGGCTGATACTGCTCCTGACGGCGGAGATGGCGTTTCTGGAAATCGGCATGCGAAGGGGGAGCGCCCGCCGGGGTGAAGACGTGAAGGTCTTTTCTCTCCCGGTCATCGCCGTGGGCGTCCTCGCCGTCTGTCTGGTGTTCGCCCTCTACGCCTGGGGCCGGGGGGAGAATATCTTCAGCTACTACCTGGTGGTATACCGGATGCTGTTCGGCCCCGGCGCGGGCCTGTAATCACCGAACGAGGGAGGATACATATATGTCCGAAAAAAACAAAAACAATCCGTTTTATACCGATATCACCCGGCGGGATATGCTGAAGGTCATGGGGGCCACGGCGGCGGCGGGACTCACGGGCCTGTCCATTCCGGGGGAAGCCGACGGGGCGCCGGCCCGGCGACCGAATATCATCTTTATCCTCAGCGACAATGTCCGCTACGACTGCCTGGGCGTCACGGGGCATCCCTTCATCCAGACGCCGGCCCTGGATCGCCTGGCCGGGGAAGGCTTGCTGTTCGAAAACGCCTTCTGCACTACATCCTTGTGCAGCCCGTCCCGGGCGAGCTTTTTGACCGGGGCGTACGCCCGGAGTCACGGCGTCCTGAACAACCACACGCCCTGGACCGGATCGATGCCCTTTTTCCTGGAGAACCTCTCGGAGTCGGGCTACGACACCGCCTTCATCGGGAAGTTCCACCTCCCCGGCGAGGGGCTGCCGGAGCTGCCGTACCTGAACGAGTACGTGTCGTTCACCATCAAGGAGCACCAGGGCCAGTATTTCGACTGCCCCCTGGTGGTCAACGGGAAGGAAGAGCCCTCCAACACACCGTATCTCATCACGGAGCTGACGGACCGGGCGCTTTCGTACCTCGATCGGGAGCGGGACAACCCCTTCTGCCTCTACCTCTCCTACAAGACCGCCCATTTTCCGTTTCTGCCGCCGAAAGACCTGGCCGGCATGTACGCAGATGAGACGCCCCCCATCCCCGGTGAGGTAGACCCGTGGCTGGGGCGGGCCGACGGCAACGTCTTTGAGGGGACGATGGTCGGCTCCATCGAAAATCTCTATCGGCGCTACTGCGAGGCCGTCACCGGGATGGACAGGGAGATCAGTCGTGTGCTCACCTACCTCGATGAGGCGGGAGTGGCCGATGATACCATCGTCATCTACGCCTCCGATAACGGCTACCTGTGGGGTGAACACCGCCTCATCGGCATCAACTGGCACTACGAGGAGTCCATCAAGATACAGTTCATAGTCCGGTGCCCCTGGCTGGTGCCGGATGAGGGCGGCACCCGCTCCCAGATGGTCCTCAACGTGGACCTGGCGCCGACGCTGCTTGAGCTTGCCGGGCTGGACATCCCCGATCACGTCCAGGGGACGAGCTTCCTGCCCATACTCTCCCGGGCCGATGCGCCGGGGAGGGACGCCTGGTTCTATGAATACTATAAATACTTCCCCGAGGACGTGCCGAATATGATCGGGGTGAGGACGAAGACCCATAAGTTCGTCCAGTTCGAGGGGAGGAGGAAGCCGGAACTGTATGATCTGACGGTGGATCCCAAGGAGGAAAATGATCTTTTCGGCACACCCGAGGGGGAGGAATTGACGACGGAGCTTGCCAATTTGATGCACACGCTCGAGGCGGAGCTGGAAACATAACGACTCTACGCAGCCACAAATGTATCGGCGCCCGTCCCGGATATCGGGGCGGGCGCGGGTTTTTTTCGCCGATAGGCCCGGCAAGACGACACCCCCCAAAAAATAAAACTCACCCCCTCCACAGAAGATGAAGGAGGCAAGTCAAGAGATCGAGATATCAAAGATGTCGCCCCTCCTCCCATCCCGGCACGGTCATCCGCACGATCGGCTCCCGTCCGGTCGCTTCCCGAGGGGATTACTTGTCCGCAGGCTCCTCAGGGATGACCATCTCGTATATCTCTTTATATTCCTCGTAGTCATGGGTGAAGGGGGCGCCCAGGTAGGCGTCATTCGTCTTCTCCATGTGCTCGTCCAGAAGCGCCCGCATCTCATCCAGTACTCCCGCATATGCCGGATCGTCCACCAGGTTCACCTGCTCGTTCGGGTCCTTTCTCAGGTCGTACAGCTCTTCCGGCACCCGGGGACTCTTCCAGGGCTGGTTGGGAAGCTCACAGACCCGATGGGCCCACTCCATGTGGTTGCACTGGTCCAGCCCCTTGGCGATGTCCGAATAGTTCCTGATGTATTCGTATTTCGTGGTCCTGACCGCCCGTCCCGGCAGGTAGTAGACGTGATAGGTCATCTCGTTGAAGACCGCGTCGTGGACCGGCCCGGTCTCCACTCCCATCGCCACGGGCCACAGGCTCGTCCCCTGGAGCTCCTCGGGGATCTCGACGCCCACGGCGTCCAGCACCGTCGGCATGATGTCGATGGTGCTGACCAGCCCGTCATAGATCAGTCCCGCGGGGATCTTTTCCGGCCATCGCATCAGGAGCGGCGTTCCCGTGCCCCGATCGTAGTGGGTCATCTTGTTGCCCGGAAAGGGCGGCCCGTTGTCCGAGACGAAGATAACGAGCGTCTCGTCCGCGATCCCCAGCTCGTCGAGCTTGTCCAGCACCTCCCCGATCATGGAGTCCATCTTGAGAGTCTGACTGTAGAACTTCGCCACCTCCAGCCGTATCTCCTCCCAGTCCGGCAGAGTCCAGTAGTCGGGCACGTGGACCTTCTCGGGATCGACGGGGAAGTCCTCGTCGAAGTAGAACTCGCCGTCGTCTTTCCTGTGGTTGTTCATGTAGTTGAGCTCCAGGTAGAAGCGGTTGTCCTTGTTCCGCTCCAGGAACTCCATGGTCAGGTCCGTGTCCTTGATCCACATATCTTCGCTCTTGAGGGCGATGCCCCCCAGCCGCTCCCGGTATCCGTACCAACTGGTGAAGAAGTAGGGGGCGACGTGCCACTTCCCCTCAATGGCGGTGTTGTAGCCCCGCTTCTTCAGAAGCGACGGCATCGTCGTGTAGCCCGGCCTGAGCTGCTTCTTGAAGCGCACGTGGGTCAGGGAATCCACGCCGTTGGTGTGGGGATACTGCCCGGTGATCATGCTGGCCCGGCTGGGCGAGCAGCTCGACGCCACCACGAAGGCCTGGGTAAAACGTATCCCCTCATCGGCCAGGCGGTCGATGTTCGGGGTTTCGATATCGGGGTTGCCGAAGGAGGAGAGGTCGAGCCACCCCAGGTCGTCGGCGGTAATGAATATCACGTTGGGGAGATCGGGATCATTTGCGAACTCCCGAGAACATCCGGAAATTCCAAGGCCGCAGAGCCCCGTTCCGGCGAGGGCGGCAATCGCCGTACCTTTCAAAAAGTCTCGTCGTTTCATACCATACCTCGCAGTTCGAATAAGAATAAAAAGAGAAACAGCGTAGGCCTGTCCCTGTTCGATCGTCTCCCGAAAGGGAGCTACTTGTACGCCCGCTCTTCCGGATCCGTCGGCTTGTAAATCTCTTTATTTTCCTCGTAATCCAGGGTGAACGGGGCATCCAGGAAGGGGTCAGCCGTCTCCTCCTGCCACGCTCGAAGGCGGCCACGCATCTCCTCCAGGGCCCCGGCATAGGCCGGATCGCCCGCAAGGTTCACCTGCTCGTTCGGGTCCGTCTCCAGGTCATAGAGCTCCTCGGGCTTCCGGGGGCGCATCCAGGGATGGTTCGACAGCTCGCAGAGGCGACGGGCCCACTCGGCGTTGTTGAGCTGGTCGAGGCCGATGGCCGTGTCCGAATAGTTTTTCAGGTATTTATACCGCTCGGTGCGCACCCCCCGGGTGGGGATGGAGTAGACGTGATAGTCCATCTCCAGAAACACCGCGTCCCGGACGGCACCCGTTTCCTCCCCGGTGATGACCGGCAGCAGCGATACCCCCTGGACGTCGTCCGGTATCTCAAGCCCCACGGCGTCGAGAAAGGTGGGCATCAGGTCCACCGTGCTGACAAGACCGTCGTAGTCGACCCCCGCCGGGATTCTCTTCGGCCAGCGCATCAGAAGCGGCGTCTGCACGCCCCGGTCATACAGCGCCATGATGTGCCCCGGCATCTGGGGACCGTTGTCGCTCAAGAAAGAGACAAATGTGTTTTCGGCCAAACCCAGCTCGTCGAGCATGTCCAGCACCTCCCCGATGAGCCGGTCCATCTCCATGGTCTGGCTGTAGTACCGGGCGATGTCGTCTCTGATCTCCGGCCAGTCCGGCAGCGCCCAGTAGTCCGGGACGACAACCGCCTCCGGGTTCACCGGAAAGTCCTCGGCGAAGGTCATCCGCCCGTAGGGATCCCGGTGGTTGTTCATGAAGTTCATCTCCAGGTAGAAGCGGGTGTCCTTGTTTCGCTCGAGAAATTCCCAGGTCCGAGAGGTGTCGGTAATCCACATCTCCTCGGCACTGGTGGCAAGCCCGCCGAACCGCTCGGTGAAACCGTACCACTTCGCGGGCAAAAACACCGCCGGGTGCCACTTCCCCTCCAGGGCGGTCGTGTATCCCGCCCGATTTAAGAGCTTTGGCAGGGTGACGGCACAGGGGGAGAGCTGCATGAAAAAATGCCGGTTGGTGATGCCCACCACCCCGTTGGTGTGGGGATACTGGCCGGTGAGGAACGTGGCCCGGCTGGGGGAACAGCTCGACGAGGTGACGAACGCCCGGGTGAAGCGCATTCCCTCATTCGCCAGGCGGTCGATATTCGGGGTGTGGATATTGGGGTTGCCGAAGGAAAAGAGGTCTTTCCAGCCCAGGTTGTCCGCGGTGATGAAGAGAAAATTGGGCGCATCGGGGCTGGGCTCTCCCGCCCCCGTGCACCCCGGCCCCCCCAGGCTCATACCGGTCATGGCGGCGGTCACGAGTCCCGCCGATTTCAAGAACTCCCGTCTCTTCATGAGGCCCCCGGTCGGTCTTCACAGAAGAAATACATATCGGATACACGATACCGTTCCTGTATACCACACAACAGCGGTGCCTGACAAGCGTCCGCGTGAACTCATCCGGAACGTCTGAAACATACAAATCGGGATACCGATGGGTGAAAAAACATCCTCCGTTCCTGTACACGGCCCTCGGTCGAAAACCGGGAGACTTTTCCATCATGGTCGGATTTCTCCGCCATTATTAACGTCCGTTTAAATGACTCTCTTGTGCTAATTATATTGACATCTCCCGTCGGCTTGTTTACAATCGTACCCATCATACAGGGAGTGACATGACTGTTCATCCCTCCACACCCGGCATCGGCGGGATATCTCCGGCCGCATGCAGTTCTGCACCGCTTCTCATCGACGGACGTCGTTCGCCGACACGGCCTTTTTATTCCGATTTTTCCGGCATATTACTCCTCACTCCACCATCTACCCGGATGTTCAGCGGTGATCGTTATATCCATAACCGCATCACATCCGTGTTGCATATTCACCACCAGATACAAGGAGACTCTCATGAACAAAACACGCCGTATCTTTTACCTACCTGCCATCGTGGCCCTGGCCTGTTTTCTCATTCTCACGGGCTGCGGTACAAAAGAGGCGCCGGACTTTGACGCCGAATATGACGTTATCGTCATCGGCGGCGGAATGGCGGGACTTTCCGCAGGGGCCCACCTGGCCTCCAACGGGTTGAAAGTACTGCTGCTGGAACAGCATCACAAGGTGGGAGGATGCGCCTCCAACTTCTCCCGGGGCGATTTTACCTTTGAAACGGCCCTGCACCTGATGGCCGGAGGCGGACCCGGAAGAAACGATCGAGGACTGTATACGCTGCTGAATATGTGCGGCGTCTATGACAAGGTCGAGCTTTACGAGCTGGATGACTACTATCGATCCGTATTCCCCGGCGTGGATGTGGTCGTTCCCAATACATGGGACGGCACAGTGGAGAACCTGAAGGCACAGTGGCCCGAGGAGTCCGAAGGCATCGATAAATTCCACACCCTGTGTACCGGGCTGTACGATGAACTGATGAGCGTGAAGAACCTGTTCCGCTACACCGGCTTGAAGGCGTTTTTCGTGAAGGTTCAGGTCCCCCTCAAACAAAAGATCTTCTTCGAGTACAAGGATAAATCCTTTCAGGATCTTCTGGACGAGTGCTTCGTCTCCGAAGAGCTCAAGGCCGTGTGCGGGCACGCCTGGGTCTATTACGGCCCACCCCCGTCCGAAGAAACGGCCATCGTACCCATGGCGGCAACGGAAGCGCTCCTCAACGACGGGCTGTTTCATGTCATGGGCACCTCACAGAACCTCTCCTACGCCTATGCAGAGCGCATCGAGGAGCTGGGCGGCACGGTGAAGGTCGGCACCCTGGTTACCAAGATCATCATTGAAGACGGCCTCGCCCGCGGTGTCGAGACCGAGTACGGCGACGTCTACACCGCCCGGTATATCGTCTGCAACACGGACCCGCATCAGATGATCTTCACCCTCATCGGGGAAGAGAACCTGCCCAAGGACTACGTGGACAAGGTGAAGAACCTCGAGATCGCAAACTCGCTGTTGGGCATCTACCTGGGCCTGAACATCGATCTCAAAGCCCTCGGATATGACGACGGGGAGATCTTGTATAGCAGAAGCCTGGACGCCGATGCGGTCTATGACAACATGATGAGCGGTAACTTCGCCGAAGGCGCCGCCTCCATCTCCATCTATACCAACTACGGCGACCCGGTCTATGCACCGGAGGGGAAATCCGTGGTGGTTATCGACGCCTACTCCAACTACGATTACTGGCCGAAGGATCCGGAAGAGTATCAGAAGCTTAAGATGGAAAAGGCCTGGGAAGAGATACTCGTGGCGGCGGATGTCATCCCGGAGCTTGCGAATCCGGAATACGTTGAGGAGATGGTCGTGATGACTCCTTTCACCCTCGAGGAGTACACCATGAACTACAAGGGTGTCATCTACGGATTCTACCTGAGTCCCGAGCAGTGGCAGAAGATACCCAACAATACTCCCATCGACAACGTATTCATTGCCGGCAACTGGACCCAGGGGTGGCATGGGTTCAGCGCCTGTCAGGTCAACGGCTGGCGGGCTGCCCGGCTCATTCTGGACATGGAAGGCATTGAATAGAAAGGATGGATGATGAAAAGAACAAACAGAATTCTCCCGGCCGTTTTCGCTGTGGTTCTTTTTCTCTGCTGCGTGTGCATTGTCGCCGTCTGTCAGGAGTACGGTCCCGACGTGATGAAGATAGACGACGTGACAAAGGCCACAACCCGGTATCTGCCGGTGGACTTCAAGCACGCCTATCACCAGGACGATCTGGGCCTTACATGCGTGACCTGTCACCACACAAACGCCGAGGATTTTACCGAGGGAGTGCCTCCGCTGTGCTCATCGTGTCATAACGCCAATACGAAGGAGATCCCCTTTAAGGACGCCATGCACAAAAGCTGCGTGGTCTGTCACTTGGAAGAGCAGGCGGAGGGAAAAACCCCGCCCACGGAATGTCTTGACTGTCATGTCCAGAGGCCGTAGGTATTCGACCATCTGACAGATAACAGAAAGGCCGACTCTCCGCATCAGCGGGGAGCCGGCCTTTCCCAATTTCACGATCAATTCGCCTATTCGATGCGATACCTCCCCCCCGCCTCGAGGATAGTGACGTCCGCATCCAGGAGCTTTCGAAACCGCTCAAGGCCGTGATCGCAGGTGTCGTAGGGGGAGAGCAGGACCCTTTTTGTCCCCGCCCTGTTCATGGCGTCGGCGGCCAGATCAAGGCCCCCTTCCCGTATACGCCGCCACAGCGGAAAGATCCTGAAGGGCTTCACGGTCTGTTTCCTTTCGATCACGTACACAGGGTCGTGACGATCTCGGTGAAAATCTCCGTTCCGGTCACCACGTTCTCGACTGATATCTGCTCGTCGATGCCGTGAATCATCTTGACATGGCTCAGGGGAATGGACACCGGCAGGATACCGTATGCGTCTGCACCGGCCACACGATAAAAACGGCTGTCCGTGGTGCCGGCGATAAGCCAGGGGGTGACCACCGCACCAGGATTGTGCTTTTTGATGATATCCAGCATCGTCCGGTAGTCGTCGGTATCCATGGACGACCAGCTCGCCTCGCAGGCGTAGATGATTTCTATCTCTATCTCGTCATCCTCCAGGGTCTTTCGGATAAAGGCGATGAAGTCATCAATCTTCTGACCCGGCAGCAGCCGCACGTCAAGCTCCGCCTCGCAATGGCTGGGGATGACGTTGGTCTTGTCCCCGGCGGTCAGCTTGTTGACGCTCAGGGTATTGGTGACCACCGCCTTCATCTGGGGCATGGAGAGAAGCCCGCTGGTCTTGAGGATCTCCACCAGGGTCTCTTCCTTTCCGTCTTCGACGTAGGGCTTCAAGAACTCCCAGCCCGTGGCAAGGTTTTTGAAGTATTCCGCGGTGATGGAGGTGATGATGATCGGGCGTTCCGCCGCTATCAGACGGCCCAGCGCCTCGATCATCAGATGCAGGGCGTTTTTATCGTGGGGCATGGAGCCGTGGCCCGGCTCCCCCTTCCGAACAAGTCGCAGCCAGCACGGCCCCTTTTCCGCCGGCGCCACCATGGCCAGCGGGCCCGAGGGGAGCAGGTCCGTCAGCGTGAACCCGACCTCGTTGATGACGGTGCCCTTCGGGAAGTCCTCGGGGTGATTTTCCAACAGCCATCCCATACCGAGCCCACCGCCCATCTCCTCGTCGGCCACCGCGACGAATATCAGATCGCGGTTCGGTGTTATTCCCTGTCTTTTGATTACGAGAAACGCCATCAGCTCCAGGATGCCCTGGCCCTTCATGTCCAGCGCCCCGCGCCCCCGAATCATCCCATCGGTCACCTCGCCGCTGAAGGGATCGAAGTTCCATTCCTCGGCATTGGCCGGGACCACGTCGATATGGTTCAAAAGCGTCAGCGGATCCTTTTTGCCCGTGCCCTTGATGACCGCCCGGATCGAGCCCCGACCCGGGAGTGATTCGTACGTTTTGTATTCAATTCCCTCGGCGTCGAAAATATCGGCGAAGAACCTGACACCCTTGTGCTCGTTTCCCGGGGGATTCGTGGTGTTCAGCTTCAGGTATTCGGACAACAGCCGCACCGCTTCGTGTTCCATCTCATCCTCCTGAATGTGGTGATGTGTTTATATCAGCGACCCTTCAGGACATCATAGCAGGTTTCATCTCCCATGACCAGACGGGTTTTTCGGTCCCGATTTTTGTTTTCGCAACGACGGCCTGTCTCCCGCTCGTCTCAAGCGCCGTCGGTTTACGTATCGAGATATACATCCTCTTCCATCAAAAGCTTCAGAATGATATCCCCCAGGCCGGTATTTTTGGCGAGGCGGCCGAAGTTCCTCATGGTATGCGCAAAATTCTTTCCAACCACCCCCATGCTTCTGGAAGCCGCATTATAATAGAGGGAGAGATAGGCGTTTTCCACCGCGGCCCCGGCCCCCATGGCGGTTTTCAGGGCGCAGGATTCCTTGGCCCCGTCACAGAACACCCCCTCGGTGGCGGCGACGGTCAACAGAAAGGCGTTTTCCATCCTCGGCATGTCCCCGCCCAAGAGATACACCGAGGCCGCCGAGGCGGCGCCCGCCGTGGTGACCGCCGCCTCACAGTAGGGGGAGAGCATGCCGGTGTGGGACTTTGCCAGCCCGACGACCAGGTGCGCCAGGGCCAGGGTCCTCAGCAGCCGCTCCCTGTGCTCTTCTGGGATGATGGATGGACCGCCGGTATCAACCGTTCCGGGGTTCTCATCTTTCTTCCCCGAAAGCCACGCCGTATCGAGGTACCCGGCCTGCCGGGCCACGGCGCCCACCACGGCGTTGACGACGATGCCCTGGTTGCCGCTGCCGAAGCTGGACATGACCGGCACCAAAAACCCCGCCATCCGGGCGCCGGATGCCGCCGCCGCCTCCACCCTCGCCCGGGCCACGATGTTCTGGATGGAAAATCCGGGATGGACGAGGGCATCGAGATCCGAACCGTACCCCAGACCCACTGTTTCCCCGATTCCCACCTTCGCCGCCGCCAGCGTAAGGGTGAGCCCCTCCTCCATGAAGGCGATGTCATCGAGATTGACATTATCGATGAAGGATCGAGCGTCCCCGATGTCCAGTGTGGAAAAGTACGAGACCCATTTTTCCACCCCGCCGTCGTCGGCGTCCTTAGTGAAGACGACCCCACCGTCCCTGGTCATCCGGGTGACCCGTTCGTGGGCCCCCTCCACCAGCACCGAGGCGGAGTGGTCACCGGAAAACAGCTCCACGAGGATATGTATGTCGTCGGCGTCGGTATCCAGCATCACCTCCACACCCGTGTGCTCCACAAACCGGGAGGCCTTTTTCCGTGCGGCTTCGGGCACGTCCGATATGACCATCAGTCCCCGATCCGGGTCCCCGCCGAAGGCCCCCAGGGCGGCGGCGATCTTCACCCCCCGCTCGCCGGTGCCCGGTATCCCCACGGCAAAGGCGTTTCTGAGCATGTCCCGGTCCAGGGTCACCATGATGCGATCGGGCTCGGTTTCAAGGATCCGTGCGGCCCGGGCCGCCGCCAGGGCCACCGCCACCGGCTCGGTACAGCCCAGGGCGGGCACCACATAGCGCCGCAGCGTCTCCAGAATCAGGTCTTCATCATATCCCATGCTTTCATCCTCGATATGGACCGACGGGAAGGCGGCCGGGAAGCCGCCCTTTCCGGTTATTTCTTCTTCATCACCAGGTCCCTCTGGACCCGGTCCTTGCCGGTCGGCTCCAGCACCAGCTCTCCCCCGCCGTCCACGGGCGTCTGGCAGAAGAGCCCCGCCTTTCCGTTGATCCTGCCGGTGCACCGGGCGCAGATTCCCAGGCCGCACCCTGCGTGATCGTAGTAGGCAACTGAGCTATCTAGGTGCTGATAAATATAATCCAGAACGTCCATGGCGCTCATGCCTTCGGTGAAGGGCACGGTGTAGCGTTGTTTCGTCCCGGCGTCGCTTTTTTCCGGGTCCGTTCGAAGGACCGTTACGGTGATATTTTTCTGTACCATTGTGTCACCTTTCGTGTCTGTCGACAAGTCTTTTCAGTGCTTGCCCCCGGTGTCCGAATGCGCCTCCATGAGCGTTTTCATCATCTCAAGATATGGCGTCTTTCCCCGGGGCGGCGTCATGTGTGGGACGGTCACCGGCCGGGACGAGAAGGCGATCGCATCTTCACCCCTGGAGACGATGGTTTCACACAGCCAGGCGTCGTTGTCCGTATGCGGGAAATCCTCCCGAAAGTGCACGCCCCGGCTCTCTGTCCGAAGGCGGGCGCTCTTGGCGGATACCAGGAGCAGCTCCACGATGTTCCGAAGCTCCAGGGCGTCGAACCATTCCTTGTTGTACGTCCTGCCGGTGTACGAGACGGAGAGGTTCGAAAGAACGTTCTTTTGAACATCCTCGAGCATGCCGATGAAGGCGGTCAGCTCACCCTCGCTTCGAATCGGGCCCAAGCGCCTGTGGGCAGCCTCCTGGATGTTTCTTCTCACAGCCGGCGGATTCTCTCCACCGGTACACGATAGCGGCGCACACGCCCGCTCCTCCGCCTCCCGAAAGGCATCTCGCTTCGGCTCCGGGGCCTTTTTGGCCTTTGCAAACTCTGCGGAAAAGCGCCCCGCGTCCCTTCCCTGCACCAGCATCTCGGTGACGGCGGAGAAGACCCGGTTGGCCCCGAACGCCCCCAGGGCCGCCTCCCCTGCGGCGTAGAGGCCGGGGACGGTTGTCTCGAACCGGTCGCCCACGACGATCCCCCCGTCGAAGTACTCCACCGCCGGGCCCACCTCCACCGGCTCGTTTTTCTCAAGCTTTTCAGCCCAGGTGGAAAAGTCTATCGCCTTGTATTTCCAGTTCGGGAAGATCACCCCCCCGACCATCTGCATGAATCCCCAGTCGACATCCCCCCGGGAGTAGTGAATTCCCCCGTTTTCCAGCGCCCTTCCCTCCCGGGCGGCAAGGGTGGACACGTACGAGAGGAAGCTCTTGTTCCACTCGGTCAACACCCCCTTCTGCTGCAGCACCGGATCGAACCCGCTCAACAGGTCATCGCCGTTTCGGTCGCTCATGCGGCCGCCGCAGACGAGGCTTAGGATATACGGGGCGAGACTCCCCCGCCAGATGGGAGGGGCGTAGAAGACGTTGCAGCAGAATGTGATGAACTCCATATTCCCGATATCCGCCCCGGCACGGAAGGCGGCGGCGATCCCATCGCCGGAGAGGTCCCGCATGCCGGTGTTGGGCCAGAAGGCCTTGTGCCAGCCTCCGGAGGCGATGACGACCGCCCCCGCCCGGAACCGGATGAACTCGCCCGTCCGGACGTCCAGCCCCAGGGCGCCGGCTATACGGCCGTCTGTCTTCATCAGCTCCAGGATCGATACGTCCTCCAAGAGCTCGACGCCGACCGCCCGGGCCTTCTTTAACAGCACGTCCATGATGCCGGTCCCGCTGGTGAAGATGGCCCGCTGGTCCGACAGCGTGATGTCGATGCCCCACTCCATCAGGTCGGCAAGCTGGCTCTTCGCCGTGTCGACATACTGCCCGACCAGCTTCTGATTGTTCAGATACCACCCCTGGGTCACGATGTCATTGAAGACCTTTTCCTTTGAATCGTTGACGTCCCCCTCCCGGCCCAGCTCGTTCATGCTCGTGCCGTCCAGGGTGAAGTCCGCCCCGGCCATGGGGCTTGCCCCGGACCGGGCGAGCGGCCCCTTGCTGACCAGAGTCACATGGACGCCGGAATGAGCCGCTTCGATGGCGGCCCGAAACCCCGCGCCGCCGCCGCCCATCACCAGGACGTCGGTATCGTGATATGTTTCCGCCATGATATCTTCCTTTCAGTTTTTTCATTTTTTTCGTATAGAATCAATTCGTGCCGTCATGTCCCGCGTATCGCTATATCTCCCCGAGACCGGCCTCCCGACCCCGGACCATCCGTCGCGCCGGGCGTCCGGACGGTTTTGAGATGTATAATCGACGCCTCTTTTCACCCACCTCGAGATCGAATCGTTCCCTCCATCCCCGATGCCCGTGGATCGTGCCCGTGGACCCAAGGATTCGGCCACCGTCGGTCACAACGATTCAGACGCGTGCGCGGCGTTGTGCGGGTGCTATTTCTTGTGCTTCAGGAGATCCCCCTGCGCCCGCTCCTCAATGATCGGGTCTACAAATCCGTAGTCCCGTCCCGGCTCGGTGACCGCAGCCATCTCGTCATCGGACGCAATGCCCAGGTCGAACTCGCAGCAGTCGTCCCCCAACGGTTCCATTTTGGTGTGATAGAGCTTGATGTTCGGAATGGTGAACATGAACGAGCAGGGATCTACGTAGCAATAGAGCGCTCCCAGCTTTTCCTCGTCCTGGCGGCGAAACTCCTGGGCGATGCCGCACCCGGTGCTCACAAGCCGCCTCGCCCCGCCCTCGCCGACGATCTCCGAGGTTTTATGGATGCCCCGCTGGGGCAGGTCCATCATCCCCGCCTTCCGGGCCTCGGCGCACTGCATGGAGTAGTCCCGCATGGCCTCCATGATGGCCGATCTCGCCTCATCCTCTCCCAAGTGCTTTATCAGGACCCGGGCAAACGCTAGGTAGAGCCGCCCGATCCGCCGCGCCAGGGCCCTCCGCTCCTCGGCGGCCTCCTCGGCGGGGATGGCCTCCTCACCCGTCTTGCCGAAATCCTTCATCACGCCCCACAATCCCTCCACCGTCGCCTGAAGCTGTTGCTTTCGTTCGTCGTCCATCATATCCCTCCGCGAATTTTTTGTTGCGTTCGTATAATTCAATACCGCAAATCCGGTACCCGCTTTGATACCTGTCTTCCCTCACAACAAAAATAATACGACGTCGGATTCGGATTGTCAATAAAAAATAGAACTCGACGTCGGTTTTTGTTTGACAGGTCAGACACCTTCGGATATAAAAGATGATAAGGATATCGAAAATGTAAAGAATATACAGGGACAGAGAAGGGGCATCGATTCGCCACGAAAAAAAGCAACCGGCAGGAAGGAACAGAGAAAGAGCATCGAACCGCGTACAAAAAGCCGTGTCGATTCTCTCCCGGTTTTGCCTTCATACACACCGGACCGGACGATCGACCCGTAGGGACATATACCTATAATAGAAGCATCGAATCGCATGCAACAGCCGTGTCGATCTTCGCCCTCACGCGCACCGGACGCGTGATCGACCGACAGGAACAGACACCGAATGAAACAGATGAACGCAGAAGAATACGGCCCGGCAGCCGTCCGGGGAAAACAACCGGTGCAGGAGCGCTCCCGGGAAACCCGGAGGAGAATCCTCCAGTCAGCCAAGGAGCTGTTTACGGATGTGGGATTTGAGGAGACCACCACTCATCTCATCGCAGACGGGGCTCGGGTGAGCGTGGGGGGACTGTACGCTCACTTTCCCAACAAGGAAGAAATATTTTTAACCATCATGGAGGAGCGATCGCACGCCATCTATGAGATGACGAAGAACTGCATTCAGACGATCCGCGAACAAAAAATGGAGCCGGACACCGCCATTGATTATCTCCTTACAACCATGTACACAACGCACACGACCTACGGCAAGCTGAACAGGGAAATGCAGCGGTTCGCCACCGTCAACGAAGAGGCGGCCCGCATACACGATCGGTGGGAGATGGAGGAGGCGAAGGAGATTATCGTCTGGCTGGAAGAGATCCGGGAAAAGCTCGCCGTGGACGACATACCCGTTGCGATTATCATTATCAGCAGAGCAACCCATGAGCTGTTCCACTTCCTCTACAAATACCAAGGACAGGTGGATGAACAGCGTATTCTCACAGAACTTCAGGTCATGTTCAAGCGATATCTCTTCGGATAGCGCCTTCCCGTATGCGGCATCTGCAAACAGGGTGGATGTGTTAAAAGATGACCGGCTCATATACAAAAAGACCTCTCTTCCGAGAGGTCTTTTCATTTCCTGAGTATCATATTTCTGTCCCGCACTACCTCTTTTAGACGAGTGAATCCAACTTCTCGATGGACTCGAGATCGACCGTATCATTGATGAATGCCAATGAATCCATCTTCTCGAGGGAGTCGAGATCGACCGTATCGTTGATGAACACCAGCGAATCCATCTTCTCAATGGACTCGAGGTCGACCGTATCATTGATGAATACCAATGAATCCAACTTCTCGAGGGATTCGAGGTCGACCTGATCATTTACGAAGGCGGTCCGTTCGGACTCTACGGCAAAAGCCGATACCGATACAAACAAAGCCAGGGCCAAAACAGCCATCGAAACCGACGTGATCTTATATATACTTTTCATTGTCTTTCTCCTTTTTTTGTAGAGTTGGGACGAAGCTTATTATCTTCGCCATTTGAAAGGTTAGATGCGGGGGGCACATAAAAGGTTCAGCTGCTATACAAAATATTTTTATTTTTCACATGACCGGATGGTTCGGTCTCTGCTGTTCATCCCGATATGATATAATGAGGACCGTTTCAATGTGAACAGGGAAGAATCCATGACAGCACATTCAATCCGCACCGCCTCTGTGATGTACTACAGCCAGACGGGGCACACAAAACAATACGCCAGGTATATCGCCTCCATCCTGGAACGGAACGGACTTGCGGTCCACACGTTCGACATGCTCACAAAAAACCCGAAGGACATCCCCCGATCCGACATCATCATCGTCGGGACACCGGTTTTTTACTATGACGTCCCGGGAAACGCCATTGACTGGCTTCGCCGTCTTCCCGACATCGAGGGGGTGTTCGGGGCGGCGTTCGCCACCTACGGTGGTGAAGGGGGAAACCAACACAACACGGCCTGCACGACTCTCAACCTTCTCACGGAAAGGGGCGCACTTCCTGTGGCCCTGGCCACCTTCGGCAACATGTCCACCTTCGCCCCCACCTGGTCATTGGGCAACGAACGGCGGACCCTCGCCTATACGCACCTGCCGAACGAAGAAACCTATCGGCGGGTGGCGGATTTCACACACGAAACCCTCGATCGTGCGGGGAGGAATGAAATCGTGAGGCCGAAAAAGCGCCCCTCCTTCTCAAACATGATCAGGGGGCGGCTCTCCATGAGGGGAACGAAGCTCTTCATCACCGGCCACCGCATCGACGGGGACAGGTGCATCGACTGCGGCCTGTGCGAGAGGAGCTGTCCCGTCGCGGCCGTTGATGTGAAAGAATTCTCCATAGACACAAAACGATGCATCGCATGCTTCGGCTGCGTCAACAACTGCCCGGAAGGAGCCGTACAGATGAAGTTTCTGGGCAGACAGGTCTCTGGGCTCACCGATTTCAGAAAAAAACACTCTCTTGTCGTCAACACACCGCTGGCGTGAGGGCGGCTTTTTCACCCCCGAATCCTCAAGAACAAAAAAGGGGGGCGGCATCATGTCGGCGCCGCCCCCCTTCGCATCGACGCGTGTCATTTGTTCAAGATTCAACTCCGAGCGTTGCCTCCCGGACGCCTCCTTCGTGAAGCACCTATTTATCCGGCTTCCCCACCGCCGTTTGCGGCGACTCGCCCTGAAACTCGATGAGCGTGGGCATCCCGGAGGCCGCCGGACTCTCCTCGGCGGAATTGATACTATTCTCCTCCACCTCCCCCGTGTCCCCCCCGACATAACTCCGTGACCGGGTGAACGTACGCCGTGACGATCTCCAAGCCGGAATGTCCCGGTCTCTCAGTCTCCACGCCGGCGACCGTGTCAACGGCGGGGCGCCCCCTCATTCCGTCCCCTTCCTCCACCGAAAGGCGGCCCGATGAAGCCGGGCTTCTTCCTTTCCGATGACGGATTCATGGTCGTCGGGGATGACATCCCGATTATGACGTGCACCCAAAAAAAATTACCCTTTTCCATTAATTGTGAAAAAAATAACAGAAGTGCTTGACAAGTGACCCTGCATGTTTATAATAGAGCGAAAATGTGGTGTTATCTTTTTCAAATTCGTAACACTATTATTGGCATATAGGAGCAAGGAGCATTACTATGGCGCGAATTTTGATTGTCGACGACGACCCGGATGTGGTCGAAGCCGCGCGTCTCTACCTGGAAAAGGAGGGACACGAGATCGAGACCGCGGGAAACCGCGAGGAAGGCATGCAGCGGATTGCGGAAGTCAAGCCGGATCTGTTGGTTCTCGACATCATGATGGACGAGCCGGACGACGGCATAACCATGGCGCAGGATCTGCGCAGGGCCGGTTTCGACAAGCCCATTCTCATGATGTCCAACATTTCGAAGGCATCCGGCCTTTCCTACGACAAGGACGACGCCGTGACACCCGTGGACGACTTTGTGGAAAAACCGGTCGCAGGCACGGTTCTGGTAGAGAAGGTCAACGCCCTGCTGGAAAACCGATAGGAGGACACACATGCTCACAACCCAACAGGACAAGCTGATGGGCGAGATCGACAAACTCGTCGAGGTCCACGGAACCGGACGTAACGCACTCATACCCATCCTACAGGATATCCAGAAGCGATATCACACCATCAGCGATTTCACCATGCAGACCTTTGCCGACCGGCTCGGCATTCATCCCGCCGAGGTGTACGGGGTGGTGACGTTTTACGCCTTTCTGAACGAGAAGTATCACGGCCGGTTTGTGATCCGTCTGTGCCGCACCATCAGCTGCGATATGGCGGGCAAGGAAGCGGTGGCCAGGCAGCTCAAAAACGACCTCGGTATCGACTTCGGCGAAACGACGTCGGACGGACGCTTCACGCTACAATGGGCCAATTGCATCGGCATGTGCGACCAGGGGCCGGCGATGCTGGTGAACGACCAGGTCTTCACTCACGTAACGCCCGATAAGGTGCACGACATCCTTGCCGCCTGCGAGAAGGCGTTCGGTCCCCACACCCCCCAGACCGAGGAGGAACACGTATTATGACAATTCGAAACGACATGACCCTCGCCTCCATGGAGGTAAACCGGGGGCTGGAGACGGCGCTGGCGACCGACCGGGCCGGAGTGATCGGCGCGATCCGAGACTCCGGCATGAAGGGGCGCGGCGGGGCGGGATTCCCCACCGGCGTGAAGTGGAACCTGGCGGCGGCGGCCAAAGCAGAGAAGAAGTTCGTCATCTGCAACGCCGACGAGGGGGAGCCCGGCACCTTCAAGGACCGGGTGATCCTGAACGAATGGCCTGACCTCGTTTTCGAGGGCATGACCATCGCGGGCTACGCCATCGGCGCGACCGAGGGCATCCTGTACCTGCGCGGCGAATATACCTATCTGCAAAAAGACCTGGAAGAGTGTCTCGCCAAACGGCGCGAAGCGAACCTCCTGGGCGACGGCATCCTGGGTCGAGACAACTTCTCGTTTGACATCCGCGTCCACATGGGCTGCGGCGCGTATATCTGCGGTGAGGAGACGGCGCTGATCGAGAGCCTCGAAGGATACCGGGGCGAGGCACGAAACCGCCCGCCCTTCCCGGTGAATACGGGGCTCGACGGCATGCCCACCATAGTCAACAACGTGGAAACCTTCGCCTGGGCCGCCTCCATCTGTGCGAAAGGAGCGGACTGGTTCAAGGCCATCGGCACCGATACCTCCACCGGCCCGAAGGTGCTCAGCGTCTCCGGCGACGTGGATCGCCCCGGGGTCTACGAATTTCCCATGGGCACGACCGTTTCGGACATCCTGAAGGCGGCGGGCGGCGAAAACACCAAGGCGGTGGTGATCGGCGGCGCTTCGGGCCACTGCGTGCCGGCCTCGGAGTTCTCCCGCGCCGTCAGCTACGAGGACGTGTCCACCGGTGGATCGGTCATCGTCTTCGGCCCCAACCGTGACATGCTTGATGCGGCGGAAAATTTCCTTGAGTTTTTCACCGACGAATCCTGCGGCCAGTGTACACCGTGTCGCATCGGCAACGTCAAGCTTCTCGAAGGCGTGCGGATGCTCAAGCGAGGGGAGTGCTCAAGCACGTATCTTGATGACCTCTACGCCCTCGGGGAGACGATGCAGGCGGCGTCCAAGTGCGGTCTCGGCCAATCGAGCCCCAACGCCTTTCTCTCCATCGTCACGCATTTTCGTCACGAAATCCTGGGCCGCGCCCGTGCGGTTCCCGTATAGGAGGTACATATGACTCAGAAGAATCCGCGCGCCGGCGGTTCCGGCCACGCCCCCGCGAGCCAGCGACCCCAGGTTGTGAATGCGCCGGGAAACTCAGATGCCATCGGCGCGACGATCGGAGTGACCATCGACGGCCGTGAACTGAAGGTGCCCGTAGGCATGACCATCCTGGATGCGACCCGACAGCTCGGCATCCACATCCCGACCCTGTGCCACCACGACGACCTGTGTGTGGCCGGCGTCTGCCGCGTCTGCGTGGTCGAGATCGAGGGACAGCGTACGCTTCAGGCGAGCTGCGCCTACCCGATCACCCAGCCGATCACGGTGAAAACACACTCGCCCAAGGTTCGTCAGGCCCGGCGGCACATCATCGATCTGCTTCTCTCCGAGCATTACGGCGAATGCTACTCGTGCCTCCGCAACAACAACTGCGAGCTGCAGGCGCTGGCGAAGGAGTACGGCGTCGACTTTTTCCGTTTCGGCCATCCCGAAAAGCCGATTCACACGGTGGACCGCTCCAGCTATGCGATTGTGCGCGACATGAACAAGTGCGTCCTTTGCCGCCGCTGCGTGCGGACCTGCCTTGATCTGCAGGGCGTGGGCGCCCTCGAAGCGGTGGGGCGTGGTGACGGCACAACGATCTCGACCTACCTCGACAAGCCGCTGGGCGATGTGGTCTGCATCAACTGCGGCCAGTGCATCAACCGCTGCCCCACCGGGGCGTTGCGGGCCAACGACCCCACCGACGAGGTGTGGGCCGCCATCGACGACCCGACCAAGCACGTCGTCATCCAGACCGCGCCCAGTCCCCGAGCCGGCATCTGCGAGGAGTTCGGCATGGAGCCGGGCACTCCCATGACCTGGGAGATGAATACGGCGCTGCGTCGCTGCGGCTTCGATAGGGTCTTCGACACCAACTTCACCGCCGACCTGACCATCATCGAGGAGGGCACGGAGCTGATCCTGCGCCTCTACAAAAACCTCGTCGAAAACGACGGCTCCATGCCGCTGCCGCAGTTCACGTCCTGCAGCCCCGGCTGGGTGAAGTACATCGAGCACTTCTATCCCGAATATGTCGCGCACATCTCCTCTTGTAAGAGCCCGCAACAGATGTTCGGTGCGGTCATTAAAACATGGTACGCTCAGATTAACGATATCGATCCCGCCGACATCGTCTCGGTGTCCCTCATGCCGTGCTCGGCGAAGAAATTCGAGTGTGATCGCCCCGAGATGGGCGACAGCGGCCACAAGGACATCGACTACACCCTCACCACCCGGGAATGTGCGCAGATGATCCGTGAGGCCGGGATCAACCTGCCCGAGATGCCCCAGAGCGACTTCGACGACCCCTTCGGCACGGCGAGCGGCTCGGGCGTCATCTTCGGCGCGACGGGCGGCGTCATGGAGGCGGCGCTGCGATCGGTGGTCGAGTTCGTCTCCGGAAAAAAAGTGGAGGATTTCTACGAACACGCCGATATCATCCCGGTGCGGGGCTTCGAGGGCTGCCGCTACGTGGAAGTCAAGATCCCGGATAAGGTCGGCCCGGTGCCGGAGCTGATCGCCCACCTCGTGCCGGATTGGAAGTGGCTCAAGGGCGCCACCCTGAAGGTCGGCATCGCCCACGGCACGGCCAACATCAAGAAGGTGATGGAGGACATCAAGGCGGGCGGAAAGTTCAGCGAGTGTCATTTCATCGAGTTCATGGCATGCCCGGGCGGCTGTCTCGGCGGCGGCGGCCAGCCGATCCCGACCAGTCCCGCCATACGGGAGGCGCGCGCTCAGGCAATCTACGCCGAAGACGCGGCCTACGGCAAAGCCGGCAAGGCCCGCAAGAGCCACGAAAATCCGGCGGTGCTGCACCTGTACAGCGAGTTTTTGACCGACGGGCCGTGCGGACACAAGAGTCATCACCTCTTGCATACGCACTACACCCCACGCGGAAAATACATCGGATAACGCACGGGCTGCGGCGCGATCCGACGCGAAGCGGATCCGCTCGAAAGACGCATGAACGTGCAATGAAGGATTTATTGTTCAACCCGAACGTGACGGTTCTCAGCCTCGATCGGATGGTACGGGAACGCCGGAGGACCGGACGGACCGGCCTGAAACCCGGTTTCGTCGACGACTTTTTCGATATGCCGCCTACCGACCACATTGAACACCCATCCTGCGCCCGCCGCCGGGGAGACGCCCCTGCGGCGAGCGTGAACGTGGATTCCCTCTGTCCGCCGAAAGCGGAGGGGCTTTTGCGTCCGATCAAGGTCCGAGTCGACCGCCCTTCCCTCCCGGCGGCGATGGATGCTGTGTATCACGTCGTCGTGTTCGATGAGACGGAATCGCCGACGATCACCGAAAAGCCCTTTCCGGGCGTATCGGGAGGGGCGGGGATCCGGCACATCATAACAGTAGCCGAAAATCCCGTGCACGGTACGGCGGCCGGGGGATTTTTACACCGATGACATACGATACGTCAAAAACACACACCACAAAGAGGATCGTCGTGGAGAAAAAGGTACGAACCGCTTCCGATCGCTTCATCGTCACGGGCGGGGCCGGATTTATCGGCGCCAACCTCGTCAGGGCCCTCAACGAGCGGGGCTATGGGCGGATCATCATCGTCGATAACATCAATCATCCCGCCAAGGACGCCAACCTGAAGCGGCTTCGTTTCGAAGAATACATCGACAAGACTGAGTTCCGATCGAGACTCACAGACGGACGGATTCCGAAGGTCGGCTGCGTGTTCCATCTCGGCGCGTGCAGCTCCACGACGGAAACGAACGAGGCGTATCTGTGGGACAACAACTACCGGTACACCCGGGATCTCTGCACATGGTCGCTGCGGGAGGGCGCACGGTTCGTCTACGCCTCCAGCGCAGCCACGTACGGCGACGGCGGCCGGGGGTACTGCGACGACGACGCCGTCACGCCTCTGTTGGAGCCGTTGAACCTCTACGGCCGCTCCAAACAGACGTTCGATCTGTGGGCGCTGAAGTCGGGCGCGATCCGGCGGATCGCCGGGCTGAAGTACTTCAACGTGTACGGACCGTGGGAAGACCACAAGGGGGAGATGCGCTCGCTGGTCAACAAGGCCTACGCCCAGATACTCGAAACCGGGGAGATCTCCCTGTTTCGCTCGCATCGGCCCGAGTACTCGGACGGCGAGCAGGACCGTGACTTCATCTACGTGGGTGATGCTGTATCCGTAACACTGTTCTTCTTTGATCACCCGGAGGTATCGGGCCTGTTCAACTGCGGCACAGGTCAAGCCCGCACGTGGATCGACCTGGCGAAGGCGCTGTTCGCCGCAATGGAGATGCCGCCCACAATCAGGTTCATCGACATGCCCGAAAGCATTCGCGACAATTACCAGTACCACACCCAGGCGGACATGCAAAAGCTCCGCCGGGCCGGATATACGACACCGTTTGTGAGCATTGAAGACGGTGTGAGACGATATGTACACGAGCATCTTTCCCTGTCCTCGGGAGCGGACGGGCAACGCCAATCCGACGCCTCGGGAGAGGGAGATCACCTTCCATGACATGGTTTTGAAATAGTGTGCTCACATATCGTGCCAATCCGAACAATAAAGCAAGGGGGGCGGCGCCGTATCGGCGCCGCCCCCGGTTTGTTGCATTTATGTTTGTCTCCGGTTTGTGATCCGGGGCCGAGCGTTACTTCCCGGCCGCCTCCCTGCGAAGCACCTTTTTATCCAGTTTTCCCACCGCCGTCAGCGGCAGCTCGTCTCGAAACTCGATGACCTTGGGCACCTCGTAGGCCGCAAGCTTCTCCTTTGCAAAAGCGATAATCTCCGCCTCCAGCTCTTTTTTGTCTTTGTCTTTGTATTCCGGGACAAGCTGGATATAGGCCTTGACGATCTCCGAGCCGGGACGATCCGGATTTTCGACACCCACCGTGGCGATCATATCGACGGCGGGATGCTCGATTATTTTATCCTCCACCTTCACCGAAAACACCTTGAAGCCGCCGACGATGATCATGTCCTTTGTACGGTCGACGATTCTGAGATACCCCTCCTCGTCGAATATCGCCACATCACCCGTGTGCATGTACCCGTTTTTATCAACAGCCAGCTTCGTCTCTTCGGGCTTGTTGAAATAGCCGGTCATCACCTGGGGACCCTTCACGCAGATTTCCCCCGGCTCGCCGACGGCAACCTCCTTGCCGGTGGCAGGATCGAGCAGCTTGATATCAGTGTTGATCAGCGGCAGCCCGATAGAGCCGAGCTTTTTCCTTCCCAGAGACGGATTCATGGTCGTCAGGGGCGCCGTCTCGCTCATGCCGTACACCTCAAGGAGTTTGCCTGCGCCCACGATTTTTTCCAACTCCTTCTGGGAGTCTTCGGGAAAGGGAGACGCCGCCGAGATGCAGGTCTCCAGGTTTGAGTGATCGATCTCCTTGAACATGGGGTCGGCGATCAACATCTGGAACAGCGACGGCACGTTGACCAGCGATGTGGGACGGTATTTCTTGATCTCGTTGCAGATGTGCTTGGTGTCCCTTGGATTCGGGATCAGCACCTGAGTCCAACCCAAGTAGATGCAGTTTTCGTTGAAAAAAAGCCCGGCGATATGGAAGAACGGAAATCCGGACAGGGCCAGTCCCTTGCCCTTCACCCAGCCCAGCCAGTGCTGAACGATCAAGAGGTCCGACACGGCGTTTCGATGGGTGAGCATGGCGCCCTTGGGCGGCCCGGTGGTGCCGCCGGTGTACTGGATGTAGGCGAGATCGTCCGGGCTTATCGTAATTCCCGGATCCACGTCCGAGAAGCGACCGGTCTTGATGACGTCCTCAATTTTGTAGACGGTCTTGCCGGAAAGGGGCGTCACCGCGCCCGATGGAATTTTCTTGAGCAGTTTTCCCAAAAACCGCTTGACGCCGGGCAGAAACCCACCCACGCTGGCGGCGACCACCACCTTCAGGTCAGGGAGGCTCTCGGCGATGGGAACGAGTCGGGCCGCAAAAATCGCGTCCAGGGTCACCAAACACTTGGCCTTGGAATCCTTGAGCTGATACTGCATGCCTTCCGACATCAACAACGGAGACACCCCCGACACCACACACCCCGCCTTGAGGGCGCCCAGCCAGGCGATGACGTATTCCGGAATATTGGGAAGATTCACCCCCACCACATCACCTTTGCCGATGCCGTGCTCCTTGAGCATGTTCGCGAAGCGATTGGCATACGCCTCTAATTCTGCGAAGGTGATTTCGACTCCCATAAACGCCATCGCCGCCTTTTGGGGAAACTGTTTGAAGGTCGGCCTGATGGCGTCCACATAGGAAATCTCCCACGTCTTCGGATCGATATCGTCTATACCCGGATCGTAGGACTTCCTCCAAAACTGCTTTTCTGCCATGATCAGTAATCCTTTCTCTGATATGAGTAAAATTGGTAAAGAGAAGGAGAGTTACACAGTAATTGTGTGTTACGTATATAAAATGCGGCATGTGAGAATTCTCGATGATCATACGGCCGCATCGAGAAACACGTTGAGCCCTTTCAGGGCGGAACGGGGGGATTATTGAGAGAAAATAAATATGAGTGCGCGCAGAGTGTCGGCTTGTGTGGAATAGAGGGATTCTCACCCGCGCATATCCCCATCACCCCGGGGATCGTCGGCGCCGGGCTGTCTTTTGCCTCCTGGACAGCGACCGTGCGACGTATCTGCCTTTAACCATAGCCGAAACGAAGGGAAAAATCAAGCAGTATCACACCCCGGATGTCATCTGTGATCAATCAATCAATTTCCATCTGCATGATTGAAACGATTTTTTTGTCTTGTCCCCCTCCGTTTTACTTTGATACAATAGCTTCTTCGACGGCGGCCCACACACATCCCGGGTCCGTTCGTTTGGGTCGATCGTCACCGACAACGTGTGTCGATATATCTGTATCCCGCTTTATCCCGGCGGAGAAAAAAAGGAGCCTTTCACACGCATGGCAACCATAGCAATAACGGGGGGCGCCGGTTTTATCGGCTCTCACCTGGCCGACCGGCTGCTCGAGTCCGGAGAGCGGGTGGTGAACATCGACAACTTCAACGACTACTACAATCCGGCGGTCAAGAGAAGAAACATCGCGGCGGCCCAAGAGACTCCCTTGTATACCCTGTGCGAAGGAGACATCAGAGACCGCGGCTTTGTCGGAGAGGTTCTCGATGCTCACAGGCCGGACCTGGTGATTCACCTTGCCGCCATGGCGGGAGTACGTCCGTCCCTGGAAAATCCGCTCCTCTACCAGGAGGTCAATATCATCGGAACCAACAACCTCCTGGAAGAGATGAACGCCCGGAATATAAAAAAACTGCTTTGCGCCTCGTCCTCATCGGTCTACGGCAACTGCCCCCGGATTCCCTTCTCGGAGAGCGATCCGGATATCCATCCCATCTCCCCCTATGGGGTCACGAAGCTCTCGGGCGAGCATCTCTGCTACGCCTATCACCGACTCTTCCAAATGGATATCCTCTGCTTTCGATTCTTCACCGTCTACGGCCCCCGGCAGCGACCGGACATGGCCATTCATAAGTTCACCGACCTGATCGATTCAGGTCAGCCCATCAGGGTGTTTCACGAGGGAAAGAGCAGCCGGGATTACACCTACATCGATGATATCATCCAAGGCGTTCTGGGCGGTGTCGAGTTCGTCATGAGCGCGTCCGCGCCCGTGTTCGAGATCTTCAACCTGGGCGAGGCCACCCGCGTTCCGCTCATCGAGATGATCGGGCATATTGAGGCCGGCCTCAACAAGACCGCGAACACCATTATGATGCCCGCGCAACCGGGAGACGTGCAGACTACCTACGCGGATATCGAAAAGGCACGGCGTCTTTTAGGATATCGGCCCACAACGCCCATCGAGACCGGCATCGATCGGTTCCTGGCATGGTATCGCACAGAGCGTCGGGCATAAGACGCCCCTTCCCCACCGCGATCCCGCATCACCTTTCGGACCCGCCGCGGCATTGAGGGCCCCTCTCTCGCCGTCGACGACGGGGCGTCAAGGCGCCGCGGCATCGGCCCGGGGCGCGATCATTCCGCAATTGGGCCGTCGGATCCGATCTGATCATGCGCATCATCCCCGGGCCCGGGATCTGGAGATACTATTTCCCGCACCGTCATGCGCCGGGACCCGCCGATTCGACACCATGGACAACCCGGCCGCCCATTCATCCTCGATACGGATCGTTCCCGGACATACTCAACACTGTGCGAAAAAAATATAAGCGCAACCGGTTGAATAAAAAAACGATGTTCTCCGGATGATTCGTGGTATACTTACGGTGTGCACTAATACATGCGTGCGCCGCATGTTCCAGTTTCGGGGCGATTTCATTGGCGAATCGTCCCGCTTTTATTTTCCGGTTAACAAGGGAGTGTCACATGTTCCAGTACGTGGTGATACCGCTGCTCATTTTTCTGGCCCGGATTTCAGACGTGACCATTGGAACGCTTCGCATCATATATGTCGCCAAGGGACTGAAAATCATTGCGAGCTTTCTCGGATTTTTCGAGGTGCTCATCTGGCTGATCGCCCTGGGTCAGATCATACAAAACCTCACGAATCCGATCAATTATCTGGCCTACGCCGGAGGGTTCGCCACGGGGGTTTTCCTGGGGGTGGTTATCGAGGAAAAGCTGTCGGTGGGAATCATGCAGCTTCGCATCATCACCAAAAAGGACGCGGCCCGCCTTATGAAATTTCTCAAGCATGAGGGATATGGCATCACCCGCGTAAACGCCCAGGGTGCCTTCGGTCCGGTGGACGTCATCTATACCATCGTGCAGCGAAAGGAGATCCCCCACCTGATCCAGGTGATACGTGCGTACAATCCCAATGCCGTATACTCTGTGGAGGAGGTCAAACACGTCAGCAAATCCCCCTTCCCGAACAAGAAAGGCGTCCGAAAAATTCCTTTCGGTTTTTTCAGAAAGGGGAAGTAGACGGCGGGGACGGTGCCCCTTATGAATCGAGCACCCGCGAAAGCATCCTAAGAAGGTCCTCGGTGGGAAACGGCTTCGCAAGGTAGCGACCCTCCATTTCCTCCAGAAACCGCTCCGCCTCCTCGCTGATCACATCGGCTGTGATAATTACCATACGCCGTGCGGTGGCTGCGTCATGTTTTTTGAGATACGCATAGAGCGCCCGACCGCTCACGCCGGGAACCTTCATTGCACTGACGACTGTATCGAAAGAGTCCGTTTTGAGGAGTTTCTTCGCCTCCGATCCATCACCCGTTGTCGTCACGCGATAACCCGCGTCGTTCAGGGATTCTTCAAGCAAAGACCGTAAATGTTCGTCCGGCTCCACTACCAGCACCGACGCATGCCGGGACGTGCCCACGTACGACCTGACCTGCGGCGCCGACCTCGTATCCGGCCTGACCACCGGCAGTTCCACGGTAAATACGGCGCCGCCGGCTTCATTGTTCTCGGCCTCTATTTTTCCGCCGTGCTCGTGTATAATACCATACGCGATGGAAAGGCCGAGACCGGTTCCCATTCCGGTTTCCTTGGTGGTGAAAAAGGGATCAAAAATTTGTTTTTTAATCCGTTTGTCAATGCCCGAGCCGGTATCGCTGAATGTTATGACGACACTGCCTTTTGACAGATGGGATTTCACCGTCAGGACTTTTTCTTCCCGGGATTTCATCGCGTCCTGGGCGTTTGTGATGATGTTGACGAATACCTGCTGAAGCTGAATTCCGTCGCCTACGGTGGGAGGAATCGCATCCGAAAGATCGGTCGAGATTACGACGGCCTGCTTCGTAAGCTGACTTTTCAACATCCCAATGGAATCGATGATGATCGCGTTGATGTCTATGGGCCTGCGTTCCGGTTTATGCTTGCGGGAAAATGTTAACAATCCCCGAACAATCTTTGAGCACCGATCGGATTCCTTGCTGATAATCTCCGCCTTCTTTTTCGCATACGGATCGGCGGTTTTCTTCTTCAAAAGATCGGCATGGCCCTTTACTGAGGTGATGGGATTGTTCAATTCATGGGCGATGCCGGAAAGCATTCCTCCCATGCTCGAAAGACGCTCCGCCTGGGCCAGTCGCTCCTCCATCTTCCGTCTTTCGGTCACGTCCCGAATAATACCCTGGTACCCGACAATATTTCCATCTCCATCACGTATCACGGTGGCCGATTCCTCACAATCAATGAACGTACCGTCTTTTTTCTTCAACGTCAGCGTGTAATCGATCAGAAATCCCTCTTTCTCGATATCTCTTTGGAATCTCTCTCTCGCCTTCCGTGAATCATAGAGTCTCACGGTGTTCGTTGAGAATAATTCCTCCATGGAATACCCGAGCATTTCACCCAGAGCGTTATTGGCGTCCAGCACCTCTCCCTCGACGCTTGTCAGGTATATGCCGTCCCTCGAAGATTCGAAGATCGTGCGGAATTTTTTCTCGGACGCCCTCAGCGCCTCCTCCGCCCTTTTGATCTCCGTGATGTCCCGAACGATGGCGCAGTAAGTCTTCGGATTACCCTCATCGTCATATATCCACCAGGGGCTGACCAATACCGGGAATCGCTTAGCGTCCTTTCTGAGACATATCGCCTCAAAGCTGTCCAGATTTCCCTCCATCGTACGCAGAAACATCTGTATGAGGTACTCCTCCTGATCATTGGGCCAGTAGGGATGCGGATTCTCCGGGTGTTCCCCCACCACCTCTTCCAATGTATACCCGGTTATCCGGGTCATGGCCGGGTTGATGTACTGGTACTCTCCCCGGTTGTTTACTATCGACAGTCCGTCGGACATCGTCAATATGATTGCCTCGAGAAAGTCCTTGCTTTCAGTCAGGTATTTCTTGGCTCGACGCCGCTCCATCAGACGGGTGATGTTGTTCGAGATGCTTCGGACGGCGATCTGCTCCATCATGTTCCAGACCCTCTTGCCGCCGATTACTTCATAGGCGATAAATCCATAGGCGATGTCATCCAGGATAAGGGGCACTAGAATGAGGGCGCTCATCTTTGAATCGATCGAAATCCGTCTTTCATCTCCACTTAGTTTTGATGTGTCCTCGTTATCTTCAATGATAAGCGTCTTCCGGTTGTCAAGCACATCCTTCAGATGAGGTAATTCCTCGATACTCTGGCCTTCCGTTTTTTTATGGTAAGGGACTACGCCCTCGGCGCACCACTCATGGATGTTCTGTACCTTTTCCCGGTCTTCATTCAACTCCATAAGATACGCTCGGGATACTTTGAGGGTTTCTCCGGAGTGGGCGAGCAGGTCGCCGATGATCTCATCCAGCTCCCCCCCCCGGTTTATCCGCTGGGACACCCCGACGAGCATCCCGTCGATGGCCTGCTCGTAGGCCCGCTTCTCGTCCGCCTCCACTCTGTCGGTGATGTTGCTGAGGACGGAGAGTGTGGCCGATTTCCCCTCCCATTCGATGATTACGGTTCTGCTTTCCACCCAATATATGCCGCCGTTTTTTCTGATAACACGACACACTAACCGGTTCGGCAGATCCTTTCCCGTCATACGATTGCTGTATCGCTGGATAATTGCCGGTCGGTCATCCGGATGAACGAGGTCAAGAAAATCGATGCTCTGGAGTTCTTGAAACGTGTACCCCATAAAAAACATCGTTATCGGATTGGCATACACAATCCTGCCGTCTTGGATGATGACAATGGAGTTGAGCGAATTTTCTACCACCGCCCGGTATTTTTCTTCCGAATTCCTGAGTTCCTTCTCAACCTTCCTCCGTTCGCTAATATCCCGAAAGACGTATACCGTTCCGATCACCTGTCCCTCTTCCGTGAAATAGGGTGATGAGGTAACGGTGAAATAGGTGCCAAGGATCGGCTCCTGGAACTCTTTTCTCGTCATTTCCCGGGTTCCCGGGTGTTTTCTCTTGGGGAATAAAAGCCGGGGAACGTCTGTCTGGGTAAGCAGGTCAGTATAGGTCTGGCCGATGATATCCTGAGGTTTACGATTATACGAGTATGCAAACGCCTTGTTGGCACGGACAATTTCGTCGTCGTTTCCAATCACGATAATTAAATCCTGGATAGCGTCAAAGGTTCCCCGCCATGATCGGTTGATTCTTTCGAGCTGCTCCGTGAGATTCGAACGGGAGCCGACCTCCGTCATGACGCCGGCGATGACGCCGTACTGATCGTCGCCGATTGTAATGGGATAGAGTGTCGCCGTCATGGTGTGTTTTTTCTGATACTCATCCACCAGAGAGAATTCCAAGGATTCCCTCGTGCCGTTTACTATTTGGTCGAATTCCTTAAGAAAGACGGAAACATCCTCCGGGTCCACCAGTTCCTTGAACGCCCTGCCGATGAGGTAATCCGGATCGTAACCTGCCAGATCCTGTATTGTGGGACTGATATAGGTGATGCTGTTGTTTTCATCCAGATAGAACGCCACGGCTTTGACGCTTTCCACAAGCCTCAGGTATCGCTCCCGCTGTTCGGATAGGGCGCTTTCCATCCCTTTTTGCCGTGTCACATCTTCGACGAACATGATAACCAAATCTTCGGGAATGGGAATGGCGTGTACGCGATACCTTCCCCCCATGAACCGGCCGATGGGAAAGTAGTCCACCTCCCGGATGACTGGATGGTCGTTAAAATAACAGGCTGAGATGTCCTGGCGTATCTGGGGTTGATTCTTGGTCAGATTTTCAATTGTCATCCCTATCCAGTCGTTCGGACGTTCGTTGTCGCTTTCGGCCGCCGATTTATTGCCGGCGATCAGGACAAAGGTGTCCCCATCGAACCACCAGGTGTATGTGGGAATCGGTATGGTGTTGTATATAAGCCGGGATTGCTCCTGGAAACGGTTACGGTCTTTCTTGAGATGGATATCGCTTGTGACATCCGTGAAGACAAATACGGTACGGCACACCCCGTCGGCTTCCTGGGCGAAGATGTTTACCTCCAGAAAATGCGCATCCCCGTCGGCGGTGTCCGCACGAACGACAACGCTGTCGGGCATCTGCTCTTGATGACTTGAGGATTTTTCCAGGATATTCATGATATCCCGATCTCCGGGATGAACGAGGGAGGTGATATGTCGTCCCTCGAGCTCACCGTCATCTTTCTCGAAGATCTTCACGGCCTGTTCATTGGCCATGATTATGCGTCCCTCTTCGGTTACCAGGGCGGCATCCTCGGTATGCACCAGCATCAGACGGGTCATGTCTGCAGAAACGGGTTCGAGAGATCCCCTCTCGGAAGACGACTCAAGAGCCTTGACCCGCTTTCTGAGGTCAGACAGCTCTCGGATCAGTTCAGCCTTCGTCTTTCGTTCATCTTTCATTGGTAATCCAACTGATCACGTGTTTTATCATACACTGTTTTCAAAAAAGCAGCGATCGATCGAACACCCCGGACGATCCGGCAGCATACCGTTCCGTCGCAATCGAAGGAAACGACATAGGATAAAAAATCGGACAATAGAAAACCGACGATTCACGTCGACGCCGGATATAATGAATAATCGAGACCGTCTTGCACACCATTACCCGACTGTATGCCCTTAAAAAGGCCGCTTGTGAATAACTTTTTACATGCCGATTGTAAAAAAACAGTAAAAATTATTGTCCGAATCGTCACAAAAACCGACAAATATGACTCAACCTTACGATATCTTTCACATTTCGGGCTGCTTACTATTTAAGCAGAGGCGGTAAAGGCTCATGATTACGTGCTTTTTTTCTCCTTTTCACCAAATTATCCACAGGTTATCAACACCAATAATCATGAATCTGATTTGGTGTGAATAATCTGTTGATGTTTATATACCCCCTCTCCGGCAATCAATCCCCGCCCGACCCGTGCACATCAGACAAAAAACCGATACCGCATTATTCCACCCCAAACCATGTCGATCAACGCTCCCCACATCCGGCGGTGTGACAACCGGAAACGAGATCGGCATAATAGTATAATTATACCATATTTTGAGAATCTGATCGCCTGTCCATGGTCAATCCGTGAGCATCATGGATTTCTCCCTCTCGTTCGGATTCGAATACCCTTTTACCGATCAGTCTTTCTTCGCATATTGATCAACCAGTACGTACTTGGTTACCTTGCCGGTGGGCGTCCTGGGGATGGTGTCGGTAAAAATAATCCGCTTGGGCGCCTTGAAGTGGGCGATCTTGTTCCGGGCGTACTCGATCAGGTCCTCCTCGGACACGTCGGTATTGGGATCCTTGATGATCACCGCCGTCACCGCCTCGCCCCATTTCTCATCCGGCAGTCCGATGACCGCGCAGTCCAGCACCGCCTCGTGGCTGATCATTACGTCCTCCACCTCGGCGGCGAAGACGTTCTGCCCGCCGCTGATGATCATGTCCTTCATGCGGCCCGAGAGAAACAAAAAGCCCTCGTCATCGAAGTAGCCCAAATCCCCGGTATGAAACCATCCGCCTTTAAACATCTCCCGGGTCTTTTCCTCATTCTTGAAATACCCGGTGGTCACGGCGCTCCCCCGGCCGATGATCTCGCCGATCTCACCCGGGGGACAGTCCCTCCCCTGGGCGTCGATCACCCGAACGTCCGCACCCAGGTGGGGCAGTCCCACAGAGCCGGGCTTTCGGTCCTTGTCCCTCGGTTTTATCTGGGTCAGAATGCCGCTCTCCTGGAGCCCGTAAAACTCGTAGATATTGGGACACAGCTCACGCTTGACCCGCTCCTGGAGGCTTTGGGGGAAGGGAGACGCGGCGAATACCAGGCCCCGGAGGCTTGAGAAGTCATAGTCCCTGTAGTCCGGCAGGCTGAACACAATTGACGCGATCGTCGGCACCCAGTTGCTGATGGTGACCTTTTCCTCCTGGATGAGTTGAAGCATGCTGGTCTGGCCGAACTGGCACAACACGTTCTTGGCGCCCACCATCATGGACATGGCACTCCAGGCGAATCCCACCCGACCGAACACCGGAAAGACCGTCAGGATGACGTCGCTTTCACACAAGTCATGGGCCATGGCCATGAGCGGCCCGGCGGTGGCGTTGTTGTATTGGGTGAGGAGATAGGCCTTTGGAAGCCCGGTGGTGCCGGAGGTGAGGTTGAGATACTGGTAATCCTCCTCGCTCACATCCACATCCGGCTCCGTATCGTCGGATTTTGAAAGCAGTTCCTCATAGGACCCGGCGAAATCGGGTACGTCTTCGCCGGTACAGAGAAACGTCTTCACCTTCTTGAGGTCCCCCCTGATGCCCGCCACCGTGTCGGTGAACGCCGACTCGAAAATAAGATACTCGGCGTCGCAGAAATTCATCAGCTCCGCCATCTCCGCCGGCGCCAGGCGATAGTTGAGGGGAATGCCCAGCACGCCGATTTTCGCCAGGGCGAAATAGGTCTCCACGATCTCGGCCCGGTTGTACATCAAAAAGGCGCAGACCTGTTTCTTCTTCGCCCCCAGGCCCAGAAGCCCGTTGGCCAGGGAGTTGGTCCGCCGATTCATCTCCCCGTAGGTGAAGCGTCTTCCCGTGATGGCGCAGTAGACCGCTTCCCGGTCTCGAAAACGTACCGAGGCGACCTTGATGATGTTACCGACGGTCAGGGTCCCAGTGGCCTTTTTCGACGTCATGATATGACTCCTCTTGAATATGTATGGAAATAGATCAAGCGCAACGTATCGGCGCGTCAGACCTGAGTATTGGAAACGGATGGGACGCGATCGAGCAGGGATACAAGGAGTTTTCAGTCTACACGAAATTGAAATAGTATTGCTTAGTATAAAAAAAATTGTTCATTTTTGCAAGTAAAGCAGTGAACGAATCAGGTTTTCGGTGGAAAAGTCTCCTTCGGTGAGATCTTTTAGAGCGGTTTCCCTGCCGAACAGTTTGTGCATGATGTCGGCGGGCTCACATCCTTCCCGATGAAGGGCACGGGCTTCTTCCCCGATCCTTTCGAGATACTCCGCCGCCGCCAGGAGGGTCTCCCGGCCGTTTTCAAAGACGGCGCCGGTGGCCGTGAAAAGGGTGAGGGCGGGGGCGGGGTGGGTGGAAAGCTCTCTGAGGGACGCGATCATGGCGGGCACGTCCTCCTCCCGCCGAGCGGTTTTGGGTTTGGGAGCACTGATGAGATCGCCGGAAAAACACCAGCCGGTTTCCCTTTCCACCAGCGTCACGTCTCCTTTTGAATGCCCCGGCGTATGTACCACATCGAAGGAAAAGCGTGGGGTGCCGATGGTGTCTCCCAGGGGGAGGACGGCGCTTCCTTCCGGCACACCCCACACCGTCTCCTGGTAGGAGAGAATCGCCGGCGGATTCGCGATGGGGGAAACGGCGTCGGCGCGGGCGAAGATGTCGATACCGAAGCGCTCGGAAAGCAATCTGTTGGCGCCCACGTGGTCCTCGTGGTAGTGGGTATTGACGGCCGCGCGGAGGGTCTTTTCGGCCAGATAATCCGAAAGCACACCGGCGGTGTGGGCGGGGCCGGTATCGATCAACAGGCCGTCCACCAGGTAGGCGCACACCGTGTAGAGGGGATTTTCGTCCAGGGTCCGGGCCAGCCTGATCTGTGTGACGTCTCCGAAGTCTGAAGTTTCAAGGAGTGTGCCGTAATTCACATCGATACTTTCACGTTACAGTATATTCAACGAATTATAAAACCGATGAGGCTCCTGCAAAAACGGCTTTCTCTGTCATGTCTATCACGAAACACACCCAAAGGCCACCATTATTCAACCCCATCGATAAAGAGGCCGATTAAAAGAAAGAAGAGGGCGTCGAATGTCCCCGTTGCCGCCACAGAAGGAGAAAGAGGAATATTAAGGGGATGTAGAAAACAATGTTCCTCGTCATGTATCTTTTCCCAAACTTCGGATATGGACGCCGCTCCAAGAAAGTATTTATTTCTCTCTTGTATATATCCGCTTCACCGGATCACCATCTACTCCAAGGCCCCTCCTCTTATCACCCCTTGATCACCCCGATGGGCTTAAGCCGTGCGACCTTGCGGGAGAGCCCCGCCCCCTCCACCGCCGCCACCACCCGGTCCACGTCCTTGTACGCCTCGGGGATCTCCTCGGCCAGGGCGTTCTTCCCCGCAGCCATCACCAAGATGCCCTGATCCTCCAGCTCCCGGGCGATGGCGCGGCCTTGGGCCTTTTGCTTCGCCGCCTTCCGTGAGAGCACCCGCCCGGCGCCGTGGCAGGTGCTGGCGAAGGTCTCGGCCACAGCGTTCTCCGTGCCGACAAGCACGTACGACGCCGTCCCCATGTCCCCCGGTATGAGGATGGGCTGTCCCACATCCCGGTATGGCCCCGGGACCAGGGGATGACCCGGCGGCAGAGAGCGGGTGGCCCCCTTTCGGTGGACGCAGACCTCCCGCTTTTTTCCGTCTATCGTGTGCCGCTCGAACTTGGCGATGTTGTGGCAGACGTCATAGACCATGTTCATCTTGAGCTCCACCGGCGACAGGTTGAGCACCCGCATGAAGACCTCCCTCGTCCAGTGGAGCATCACCTGTCGGTTCGCCCAGGCGTAGTTTGCGGCGCAGGCCATGGCGGAATAATACTCCCTCCCCTCATCGGACCCGATGGGCGCGCAGGCGAGCTGTCGGTCCGGGATGTCGATCCCCTCACGGGCCGTGACCCTCCCCATGATCTTGAGAAAATCGTCGCACACCTGATAGCCCAGCCCCCGGGACCCGGAGTGTATCTGCACCACCACCCCATTGGTGAACAGCCCGAAGGCCCGGGCGGTCCGGTCATCGTATACCTCATCCACCACGCCGATCTCGAGGAAGTGATTGCCGCTGCCGAGGGTGCCGAGCTGATCCTTCCCTCGGGTAAGCGCCCGCTCGGATAGCGCCTCCGGCTCCGCCCCCTCCATCACTCCGCCGTCCTCGGTGCGCACCAGGTCCTCTTCACCCCCCATCCCCCGCTCAACCGCCCAGCGCGCCCCGCGGGTGAGCACACTCCTTTCGTCCTTTTCGTTCAGATGGAGACGCCCCTTCGAGCCGACCCCCGAGGGGATCGCCCGAAAGAGCTCCATGATCAGCTCTTCCAGCTTCTTTTTGATACGGCCGTGCTCCAGCTCCGTCCTGATCAGGCGCACGCCGCAGTTGATGTCGTACCCGACGCCGCCGGGGGATATGACGCCGTTTTTGATATCGAAGGCCGCGACCCCGCCGATGGGAAACCCGTATCCCCAGTGCATGTCCGGCATGGCGAGAGAATGAGTCAGAATGCCGGGGAGCGTCGCCACGTTCGCCACCTGCACCGGGCCCCGATCCCTCAGGATATCCTCTATCATCACATCGTCCGAGAAAATCAGCCCCGGCACCGCCATCCGTCCGGTTTTGGGCACCTCCCAGCGATACGCATCCCTTTGAACAAGCTCTATTTCCATCGTTTCCTTTCCGCCCGTGTGTCGGGCCGTCGCCCCCCGAACGCCCCGCGCTCACACATCGCACACGATGCGCGCAGAAACGCCCCGGTCGTCCTCTGTGACGACGAGATCGTGATAGGTGATCGCCTTGACATCGGTCGCCATGGACATCTTCATCGGGTCGAACGCCGCACAGCCGCACCGGGCGATAAGATGCATTCGGTCGATTTCAATTATGTCATGTTTCACGGCGATCACCCCCTCTCCCTGGAACAGAAAGAGGAGCTCCCTCAGCCAGTCCACCAGCAGTTCCTCGAATCCTTCCCCCTCGGCCCGGACCGTGCGATACTCGAGGTCTCCGGTCGGTACGACGCCGACCAAAACCTCCATCAACGCACGGGCGGCGGTGATGAACAAGTCGTGTATATCCCCTCCCCGCACGAAAAGCCGCACGTCCGCCGTGTGATCGAGAAACTCCCAGGATCCCATCAGAAAACCCTTCGCCGCATGTGGATGTTCAAGAGCATCCCCGTGCCCAGAAGCGTCGTCACCAGGGACGACCCGCCGTAGGAGAGAAAGGGGAGGGGGATCCCCACGACGGGGAAAAGGCCCACCGCCATCGCGATGTTGATAAACGACTGCCACAGGAACAACACCGTAATGCCCATGGCGGTGATGGAGGTGAACATGTCCTTCGCCTCCCGTGAAATGACCGTTCCCCGGACGACGTAGGCCAGCACCAGCCCCAGAAACACCAGACCGCCGATAAAACCCCACTCCTCGGCCAGCACGCTGAAAATGAAGTCGGTATGCTGCTCCGGGAGGAATTTGAGCTGCCCCTGGGTGCCGGCCAAGTACCCCTTGCCGAAAAGCTGACCGCTGCCCACGGCGATCTTGGACTGGATGATGTGATACCCCGACCCCAGAGGATCGGATTCGGGATTGAGGAAGGTGATGATCCTCTGGCGCTGGTAGGGCTTGAGGTATCGCCACCCGAAAAAGACCACCGGCGGGGCGCACACAAGCGTCGTAACCGCCAGGGCCATGTATGTCCTCGGCCGCATCCTGATCATACATATCATCGTCAAAAACAGGAGCACCAACAGCCCCGCCGATCCCAGGTCCGGCTCCATGACGATGAGCGCCGCAGGCACCGCGGTCATGGCGGCGGGGACAAGGAGGTCCCGAATCCTCAAGCCCTCCGGTCCCGTAACCGAGGCGAAATAGGACGAGACGGCCAGTATACACGAGAGCTTCATGAACTCGGACGGCTGAAAGGAGACGGGGCCGAGGACAAACCACCGATGGGCGCCGCCGGCGCCGCCGCCCAGGAAGAGTACTGCAACGAGGAGCGCCAGGTTTGCCCCGTAAATGACATAGGCGAACCTTCGTATCGTGCGATATTCGATGAAGATGACCGCCGTCATGGCCGCCAGGCCCACCAGCGCCCAGTAGGTCTGCTTGATGTAGATGGGAGTATCGCTGATGGTCTCCCTGAGGGATGCGGAATAGAGGTTGGCTAGCCCCACCACCAACAGCATGATCGTGATAGAGACGAGATACGGATCCACCCTGTCCGTTAGGCTCCTATTCATCCGAAAGCGCCCCCGTCAGCCTGAAATACTCCCTTACCACCGCCCCGGCGATGGGGGCCGACGCGGTCCCGCCGAATCCCCCGTGCTCCACCAGGACCGCCACGGCGATCTCCGGATCCTCAAGCGGCGCAAAGCAGACAAACCAGGCATGATCCCGAAGCTCATAGGGGAGATATGCGCTGCTCATCGTCCCGGCAATAACTTGGGCGGTTCCGGTCTTGCCGCAGACGTTCATACCCTCCACCCGGGCGCGCCACCCCGTTCCGCCGGGCTCGTTCACGGCGCCGTAGAGCCCCCGCTTGATCATCTCGAGGTGTTCTTCCGAGATCGGCACCGTTCCGACCTTTTCCGGTTCATAGACGGTCAACGTCTCCCCCTCGGGACTCTGTACCTCCTTGACCACCATCGGCGTATAGACGGTGCCCCCGTTGGCTAGGGCGCAAAACGCGCTCAAAAGCTGGATGGGCGTCACCAGCACGTATCCCTGGCCGATGGCGCACGAGATGGTCTCTCCCGGATACCACGGCTCGCCGAAATACTCCTCCTTCCACTGTGTCGAGGGCAATAGACCCGGCTTTTCGTTTGCCAGCGGGATGCCGGTAAGCGTGCCCAGCCCGTAGCCGCTGCAGTAAAAGGCGAGGCGATCGATGCCCACCATGTCTCCGGTCTTGTAAAAGAAGACGTCACAGGATTCCCGGATCGCCCGGTGAAGCTTGATGCGGCCGTGCCCCCCGGCCTTCCAGCACCCGAACGAATGCCCGCCGAAGTTGAAATAGCCGGGGCAATAGAGCGGCGTCTCGTCGTCGATCACCCCCTCCTCGAGGCCCGCGGTGGCGGTGAATATCTTGAACGTGGAGCCGGGGGGGTACTGGCCCGAGATGCACTTGTTCTCCAGCGGGTGGCGGGGGTCGGTGACCAGCAGGGCCCATTCATCACCGGTGACCCCACGGGCGAAGAGGGACGGATCGAAATCCGGCGCCGATACCAGCGCCAGCACCTCGAAGGTACGAGGATCCATGGCGATGACGGCGCCGGCGTATTCGTTTTCCTCCATCTGCAAGCGGGCGAATTCCTGAAGATCCGCATCGATCGTCAGCACCAGGTTGTTGCCAGGAACCGCCTCGGTTTCCCCCAAGACCACGAGCTCCCGACCGGTGGAGTCCACCTCCACATGGAGGCTTCCGTCCACGCCCCGGAGTTCCCGATCCCAGGTTTCCTCGATGCCGCGTCTGCCGATGATATCCCCCATCTCATAGCCGCCGTACCGCTCCGTCTCAAGCTCGTCATCACTGATTTCCCCCAGGTACCCGAACAGGTGCGGCGCCAGGGGGCCCCGGACATAGTCCCTGACGGGACGAACCTCCACGGTAACACCGTTAATGCGCCACAGTCTCGTCATCAGGGCCGCCAGCTCGTCCCGGGAGAGGTCCGACGCTGCCGTCAACGGTCGATACTTCGGCTGGGTCCGTCGTTCGGCTTCGAGATTTTCTCTGAGCGTCGCCTCGTCCACGCCGGTGAGGGAGGATATAAGCCCGAGGGTCTCGTTCAGGTCGTCCACGAACTCCTCGGCCACCTTCACGTCCAGGGAGGGGCGGTTGTCCACCACGATCTCGAGGTTCCTGTCGAAAAACATACCGCGAGGCGCCGGGATCTTCACGATACGAATCCGGTTGTCCTCGCTCATGACCCGGAACTCCTCGCCCCGATAGAGCTGGAGATAGGCCAGGCGGGCCGCCAGGGATATCAGGAGAAATACGGCCAGCACCCCCATCAGGCCCGTTCTGATCATCCGGGACGGCTCAGGCCGCTGGAGAAGGAACCTGCTCATCAATGACCTCGAACATCTATATCAGCGGCGCCTCCCGCCGCTCCGGCATAAACCGGGTTAGGTAGTATCCGCCCCGCTCGGGATCGATGCGCTTCAAAAGGGCCAAAAGACCGACGCCGACAAACGCCGTAACCCCGGAAGAGAAAAGGAGACGGGTGAATATCCGTGCACTCGCCCCGCACGAAACGTCCATGATGCCGTACAGGAAACACAGCACCCCCCCGAGGCTCATAACGCACGCCGCCAGGATGAGAAACTGCATGACCGGGCGATCGGCGTATATGAGCCGGGAGACGCCCCGGGCGATCAGCATCACCCATATGGTGGAGACCAGTCCCTCGCCGAAGAACGACGCGGACGACATATCCAGAATGACGCCCAGGAGCAGTGTCAGGAACACCGACAGCCCCGGGGATTTATATATGCCCAGGTACACGACCAGGATCATCAGCCACTCCACCCGAACGCCTCGGTACTCCCCGATCACCCCCGAAAGAATGACGGCGAGAAAGCCCAAGAGAAAAAAGAGCACAAGGCTCACCGCCAACCGCCCCTTTCCCTCCCCGGTATCGCTCTGGGTTATCGGCATGATTGTTCGCCCTTTTTCCGCATTGACATCATCTGACTATGATGAGTACTTCCTCCAGGGCGGAAAGCTTCGCCCGGGGTTCAACAACGATCTCCCGAAACAGGCCGTAGGGGGGAACGGTGACCGCCGCCACCTCCCCTACCAGAAGACCCTTTGGAAATATCCCCCCCATACCGGAGGTCACGATGATATCCCCCTCGGTGACTTCGGCCTGCCTGTCCACATACGACAGCTTCAAGGAGCCGTCCGCGGCCCCCTCCAGAATGCCCCGGACCCGATCGTCCTGGACGATGACGTCGACACGACAGATCTTGTCGTTGAGAAGCATAATGCGTGATGATCGAGCCGACACGGACATCACGATCCCCACCACGCCGTCGGTGGAGATCACCGGCATGTCGATGGACACCCCCGACGCGGTCCCCTTGTCTACCACGATGGAGCCGGAAAAGGGCTGTGGGTCCCTCCCGATGACCCGGGCCGGGATGAGATTGTAGGATGTCTCGTGGGTGAAGTCGAGGATGTTCTCCAGCCGCTGGTTTTTCTTCTCGGTCTCCACATAGAGAATCTTGAGGTTTTCATACTTGGAGGAGATCTTGTCCAGCGACGATTTAAGCTGTTCGTTTTCCTCCTCTACCCCGACAAGATAGATATATCTCTCCCATACCCCCACAACATCCTGATAGGCGGATACAAGAAGCCTCTGAACCGGTGATACAATCGTCAACAGCACCCCCCTGACCTCGGACAACACGCCTCCCCCTCGGTCGGGGGAGATAAGGATGAGTGCTGCACATATCAAAAGGACGATCCCCACGGCAACGGCCCTGTGTCTTTGGATGTATCGACGCATCATACCTCACATCCCGTATACAATGAAAAAGGGAAGTGTCGCGCGCGAACGGTATTGTTCTGTCTCGATCACGCCGCCTTCCCCTTCGGAAATTTCTGTGAGCCGTCAGATGATGGAGTGTTTTCTCATCCTACCGCCCCGGCGTCGTAACCATTTTCAGAAGATCGGGATCATCCAGGGCCCTGCCGCAACCGAGCACCACCATGATCAACGGATTTTCGGCGACTACGATGGGTAGCCCCGTCTCCCTGTTCAGCAGCTTATCGATGTTTTTGAGCTTCGCACCGCCTCCGGTCAACACGATGCCGTTTTCCAGAAAATCCGATGCAAGCTCGGGAGGGGTATTTTCCAGGGTGCTGCGCACCGTCTCCACAATGACCTCGATGGGCACGGAAAGGGCCTCGTTTATTTCGTCGGCGGTCACCATCAGGGTCTTCGGAATGCCGCTTCCCAGATCCCGCCCCCGTATTTCCATCTTTTCGCTTCCGTTCTCCACAATGGCCGCCCCCAGCTCGATCTTCACCCGCTCGGCGAAACTCTCGCCCAGAAGGAGATTGTATTTTCGCTTCATGTACTGGATGATGGCTTCATCCATCTTGTCGCCGCCCGTTCTCACCGACTCGGCATACACGATATCGTTCATGGAGATGACCGCCACTTCCGTGGTACCTCCGCCGATATCGACGACCATGTTCCCGGTGGGCTCTGAAATGGGAAGTCCCACACCGATGGCGGCGGCGATCGGCTCCTCGATCAGGTACACCTCCCGGGCTCCGGCGGTATAGGCCGATTCGATCACCGCCCGGCGCTCCACCGGTGTGATGCCCGAGGGAATGGAGATGATGATCCGGGGCCGAACCAGGGTCTTTCGATTGTGGGCCTTTTTGATGAAGTGCTTGAGCATGTGTTCGGCGATCTCAAAATCGGCGATGACGCCGTCCTTGAGGGGCCGAACGGCCCGGATGGATTCGGGGGTCCTCCCAAGCATCAGCTTCGCCTCACTCCCCACGGCGATGATGCGCCGCTCCCCCCGACCCCCTTCCTTGACCGCCACCACCGATGGTTCGTCGGCAACGATGCCCTTTCCCTTCAAATACACCAACGTGTTCGCTGTTCCCAGGTCGATGGAAAGATCGCTGGACATCATTCCGATGAGGGAATTCAAGACCATACACGGCTCCTTTTCTCCCATGTCCCGAACCCGCCGAAAAAAACAGTGGGCCTCGGAAAAGCAAATATATAGAAAATGTATTACTCCGATTTTTCAGGTAGTATATAGTAATTATGCTTTAATTACAAGAAATTATAATACAGTTATGCCAAATTTTGAGAAATTTTAGGAAAGCTATATAAAAATATCAAGAAAAATCGTGGTCAAAAAGTGGTTGAATTTTTCTCCCCCGTCTGATACAAAGGATGCTGTATCCACTGGAGGGAAAATTATGCTCAACATCTTGCGAAGACAGGCGGGGGCCTGGTGGATCAAGGTGCTTCTGATCGCCGTGGCTTTAAGCTTCATCATAGGATTCGGCATCCTGGGCTCTGTGCAGGACAAGGATACCAGCTGGTATGTGGCGAAAATAGACGACACCATTATCACCGTCGATGATTTTACCATGCTGTACTCCCAGGAAATAGAAACGCTCAAGGAAAAATACGGCGATGACCTGACCGAAGAGGACATCGCTGCCCTGGACCTGAAACGGACCATTCTGGAAACCGAGATCGAGAGACTCTTGATACTCAAAGAGGCACGGCGGCTGGAGCTTCCGGTATCCGACAGTGAAGTGTCGGACATCATTGCAAACTCCGTTATATTCCAAGACGGCGGGGAGTTCAACTATGAGCTCTACAGTGATATCCTCAGATATAACGGACTGAACGAGCTCCAGTTCGAAGAGATGATTCGAGAGGATTTGATGTCCCAAAAGCTCAAGGACGTGGTGTACGATTCGGTCAAGATCACCAACGAAGAGGCGGTTCTCCTATTGGGGCCCCTGGGAGTCGACATGACGATTTTTGACGAGGCCGATCCCGATACCAGGGAGTTTCTGCTCTCCCAAGCCCTCGGCATCAAGAAATATCAGGCCTACGATACATATCTGGACGACCTGATAGCCAAATCCGAGATCATCATCAACGAAGAGTACCTGGAATAACGAAGCATATGTGGTCCACATGTGACGAAAGCGGGGGAGTATTCCCCCCTTTTTTTACCGACACATCCCGTACTATCCCGGAGAAGTGATATGGCGATTTATCGTTTTGAAGAAAGAACCCCCCGAGTTTCCGATGATGCCTACGTCTCCCCCGAAGCGACCATCGTGGGTGACGTCGTGATCGGTCCCGGCTGTTTTATCGGCCCCGGCGCCCGCATCAAGGGCGATTACGGCGCCATCGTGGTGGGAGCCGAGACCTCAATACAGGAAAACTGCGTGGTTCACGCCAGGCCCGGGGAGCGCTGTGAGATCGGCTCCCGGGTGAATGTCGGCCATGGGGCCATCATCCACGGCGGCTTTGTGGGCGACGGCGTTGTGGTGGGAATGGGCGCCATTATCAGCGATTTTTCGACAATCGGGGAATACGCCATCGTCGCCGAGGGATGCGTGGTTCCCGCCAGGATGGAAATTCCGGAAAGAAAGATCGCTGTGGGGGTTCCCGCCAAGGTCATCGGTGACGTCACCGACGAAACTATCGAGATATATGAGAAATACAAGGATATTTACGCGGACCTCTCCCGGCGATACAAGACCGGCCTTGTGAGAATCAACGATGACGCGCATACGGGACACACGGATTAGACCGGCGGAGACGTTTCTGAAGCGTCACGTCAGGGGCGCGGCGGTGACAGCACTCATCCTGTCCGCCGCCATCCAGGGGCTGGATCTGCTGTTTCAGAAGACGGCACGGGAGTTCTCACTCATACAAGAAATGCTCTCCATCGAGGGGAGCCTGTTTTTGGCCACGGTCCTTGCGGCGCTGTTGGCCGTGGTCCCGAAGTCGCTCCCCCGGGCGTTGGCCCTGCTGGTGTCTCTGGTGCTTCTGCCGGGCCAGATGTATCTCGCCGTGACCGGCGGCATGGTGGTCTCATGGGGGGAGGCGGTCCTGCTGCTTGCCGCGATCCTGCTTCTGTTCTCCCTGATTCGCGCGGAACGCGGGTAATTGGTATTGACATTTATCGCCGCTTTTGATAAATTCTCTAAAACGGGATGTGAATCGGAACAACCTATGAAACTGCTGGGTGACCCCCAAGGCATTGAAGAATTGAAGTTCTTCAGTGAAAGCGACGAGAAAAAGGAATACCTGAAGCTGCTCCTGAACGAAGCAAAGACGAACACAGACAACACCACCACGTTCAAGGATAGGAACAACAGCGTTAAGTATACCCTTGTGTACAATCCCGGTTCGGGTGATTTCACCATCGATAAGGCATAATCATATACCGTGTAAACGTTCTAAACCCGGGACCGGTGGCATGAAACAGATGCCGCATGTACCGGGACATGTCAGTTCGATCCCCCCACGCGTATCTGTGCGGGGGGTTTTTCATTTCGGCCATGCGCACACTTCTTGAAACAATCTACCAATCGCTTCATGGGCATTTCGGCCACCGGAACTGGTGGCCCGGGGACACCCCCTTCGAGATCGCCGTGGGCGCCATCCTGACCCAGAACACGAGCTGGGCGAACGTCACAAAGGCCATCGACAACCTGAAGGGCGCGGGAGTGCTCACGCAATCGGCGATGGCCCGGCTCCCCCAGAACGAGCTGGAAGAACTGATCCGTCCCTCGGGCTTCTTCCGGGTCAAGGGGCGGCGCCTCAAATGCTTCCTGGATTACCTGGCCCGTGAATGGGAGGGCGACATGTCTCTTGCCTTGGCGGGCGACCTCACCGCCGCCAGGGAGCGGCTCCTCGGGGTGTCCGGCATCGGCCCCGAGACGGCGGACAGCATCCTCCTCTACGCCGGGGGCCGCCCGGTCTTCGTGGTGGACGCCTACACGAAACGGGTGCTCGTCCGCCATGATCTTGTCGATGAAACCGCCTCCTATCACGACATCCAGGCGCTGTTTATGGATCACCTGCCTCATGACGCGGAGCTCTTCAACGACTTCCACGCCCAGTTCGTGGCGGTGGGGAAGGAATACTGCCGCCCGAAGCATCCCCGGTGTTCGGAGTGTCCCCTGGAGGGGATTTTGCCGGAAAAGGAACCGATACGATCGTGACCGATACCAGTACGTGCCCCCGCCTCGACGACCGGGAGATACACGCCTTCCAAAAGATCGTGAGGGATTATTACAGACGTGCGGGGCGGTCGTTTCCCTGGCGGGAGACAACCGATCCCTATCGCATCCTGGTGTCCGAGCTGATGCTCCAGCAGACCCAGACCGCCCGGGTGGTGGAGAAATTCGTCCGGTTTACCGACACCCTCCCCGATGTCTTCAGCCTGGCCGATGCCTCGACTCACGAGGTGCTGTCTTTGTGGCAGGGGCTCGGCTACAACCGGAGGGCGCTCTATCTGAAAGAGGCCGCCGGAGTGGTGGTTCGGGAGTACAACGGCGTTCTCCCCGCCGACGGGGCGGCCCTGCTTTCCCTTCCGGGCGTCGGCCCCGCCACCGCCGGGGCGCTCCTCGCCTTCGCCTTCAACGAGCCCTCGGTCTTCGTGGAGACCAACATCCGGGCCGTATTCATCCACTATTTTTTCGAGGGGACGGACGCCGTTGCTGATCGGGACATCCTCCCCCTGGTGGAGGCCACGCTGGATAGAGAAGACCCCCGCACCTGGTACTGGGGCCTGATGGACTACGGCGTCTTCCTGAAGGAGTCGGCGGAAAATCCGGCAAAAAGGAGCGCACACCACACAACGCAGTCCCCCTTTAAGGGGTCGGACCGGGAGATCCGGGGCGCGGTGCTGGCGCTTTTGGTGGAGCAGGGTCTCATTTTAAAAGATGACATCCTGGCCCGGTTCCCGGGGGAGGCGGAACGGGTGATGCGGATCGTGGCGGATTTGGAGCGGGAGGGATTTCTGGATATCCGGGGCAACACCATCGCCCCGAAGGAGGGATAGGTAATATGCACACGATTGGGATTCTGGTCAGAACTTGTCGTTGCTCCGGGTAAGGATCAATCGTTTCCGCCCTCTTCTCTTCTCACTTCATCCAATAATAACTTTATACCTTCATTTGCTGGGTGACCCGTACTCGTATCGTGGATAGGAATTTCCTCCACCACATCCGCCAGGGTGTTCACGGCGTCGCAGGTTTTTGATACCATTATTATGAAGACCACAAAACAAACCAAATTCATAACACCAATCGACGACCTTGACGAAATTAATGCCGATACTATTACTATTATTACACTTATATATTGCGTAACTGGATAGGCTGTATACACCAGTTTATCGATCGGCTGAACTTCTGACCCGATGCCGTATCGATCAATATTTTCATTATAATACTGAACAAATCCTGGATAGAACTTGAAAATCCAATACAAATTGTATAACGGTATAAACAGTAACAGCACGGCCAACTTAGGGGGTGTATCTATCTGTTCATCATAAATAGCCGCCCACATGCGATAGTGAAACAGTATTTTGCATGTAAATAGAAGGACGCTATATAAAATAGTAATAATGAATATAATCGTGTTGTCTTCAATGACGTGCTTTAGGTTATGTCCAATTATGTACATAAGGGTATCTTCCATGATATATTCCAGAAGAGCTGCAAAAACACCGTATGTTCCAGGAATTATCTCGATAAGTAGAATAATAATGACAGCCAAAACGACGGGAGAGAGAAAGACTCCCATGAAAAACTTCTTTTCCATTCGTTTGATTTTCTGCTGCATGTAAGTCCTCCTACCTGGCTGTTTCACGCCCCTTCCTTATACACCGAAGAATATATATTGTAAACGCAAAAAGACACAGATGTATATTATATTTTCAAGAAAACATAAAAGAATTCAGCAATGCAGGAAGTTAGTCCGGGCTTTTTAGTATCGTTCAGTCACGGAACTGCGGGGCGTTGTTTCCCATCTAGTCTGTCATGGCGTTCACAGCATTGCAGGTCTGCCAAACAACCACCAGGAATACTATGTAAATAAGGATATTTACGATAATCGACATCGCCCCCGCCTCGACGAATTCCAGGATTGCACCCATGACCGATAATATCGGCATGGCAAAAAACGCATATCCTTCGATCGGCTTCACGCCCGTGTTTTGGCCGTATCTTTCTACATTCTCGTTGTAGTGTTGAACGAAGCCGAAATAAAACTTGAATATCCAGATAAAATTGTAGATTGGAACAAACAGCAGGAAAACCGCCATCCCGGGAGACGTTTTCACGCGTTCATCATAGACGGCCGCCCACATGCGATAGTGAAACAATATAAACATTATAAACATGAATATGACGTATAGTATCGCGATTGGCACAAACAAACCTTCATCTAGCTGCCTGTTTATCCCCGTAGCAGCTTGAAACAAAGAAAAAGCAATAATAATAACGGGAACAATAACGGGAGAAAGAAAGGCTCCCATGAAGAATGTCTTGTTCATTCGCTCAATGTACTTCGGCATTTTAGTCCTCCGAGTGTCAGATATCGTATTTTTCTACACGAGCCTTGAGTTAAAAACTATAGGCATGCTATCTTCACTCGCACCGTTTATATATCAACCGGAAAAACGACCGGGCCTGAAAGGCAGCCCCCCGACTGTTTAACCCGTCCGTCACGTGTCTGTTGTTCTTACGAACCACGCTCCACCGCGTCCGCCAGGGCGTTCACTGCTGTGCAGGTTCTATATACAACAACTAAAAATACAATGAATACAGCGAGATTAAAAAGACCTGCATGTATAAATAAGAAGGGTAAAAATCTCGTTAAAACGTCCAAAATAACAATCGCCAAAATCAATTTTGGAAATACACGATGCGCCAACGGTTTGAATGGCGGCACCTCAATATTATTTCTATTCAGATACATCTCGTAGTATTCCACGAAATCGGGATAAAGATTGAACATCCAGTATATGTTATAGATTGGAATAAACAGCCGTAGCACGGCGATTGCTGGTGGCGTATTTACATATTCATCATGTATGGCAGCCCACATGCGATAGTGGAACAGTATGACACATATCAACCATATACCTAGCACGGAAAAGAAATACCCCCAGAAAAGCAACATTATGTGCCGATTATTCGATATCTCTGACAACATAGAATAGTTATCATTCGATATGATTGAGAATATAACTATTCCCATCATAAGCTGTATCACCTGGGAAATTGTAGTAAAGAGAAAAATCCCCAGGAACATTCCCGTGTTCATTCTCTTAATTTTTTTCTGCATGAAAGTTTTCCGCCCGCCTGTTTCGTGTTCCCTCCTTATACACCAGAGAGTATATTTTGTAAATATAATAAAACACAAATGTATATCTTTTTGGTAGGAAAAAAATGGGTGGATTCAGGCCCACCGGGAATGCGGGTGGGATTCCCAGCGCCACTCAGTTACGAGACAACGGAACCTTTCTTCCCACATCATTCGCCAGGGCGTTTACGGCGTCACACGCCTGCCATACCACGATCAACAGCGAGATGTACAGCGCCATGAACACCATTATATTGAGAAAGGGGATGATGAACGTCAGCATAGAGAGGGCGAACAGGAGGCCGTAGACCACGAAGAAGCCCTTTTCCAGCCGGGGGACGGAAAACTCGTTTCGCTCGGCGTAGGCGCGGTATTCATCGACGAAGCCGGGAAAGGCCGCGAACACCCAGTAGATATTGAAGATCGGGATGATAAGAAACAGCGCGGCCCTCAGCGGCGTGGTTCGGGCCGATCCGTCCTGGAGGGCGGTCCATATCCGCCACACGAAGACCAGGTAGATGATCGTCGTATAAACGAGCACCGCCGCCATCACCTGCCGCCGGTACTCGTCGATATCGATCCCGAAGGCGCGAAAGATCACCCCGATCACCACCGGGAAGATGACGACGCCCAAAAATGATATCATGTAAAAGGGTTTTGACATCCGGTGCATGGTATCACTCCGCTGATTGAAATATGTATATTGTCTGGGCGATTCCTACGCCATGTGTTTTCACTTCCTCTTTCATGAGTGTATCGGTACGTGTCCATCGTCCGATCACACACACCCCGCTTCCCGGTATCCGTCATGTTGTTACCTTCCCTCCCGCCGCCGCGCCTGAAAAGCCGGTGTCGGCATCCCCGGTCTGTTTGTGCGGACTCCCCCCTCCTCAGCCGTTCCCGTTCACGTCCGATGCGGTCTCAGGACTGGATGCTTCATCCATATCCGTTCGATTTTTTCCGCCGCCGATCCACAGCACCCCGTAGTGGAGCGCCAACCCGGCCACGAACCCCACCGCCATATTCACCGTCACCGCCCCCAGCACCACCACAAGGGCGGTCAAAAGCTCCATGTCGAACCGGAGTTTTCCTGCGAACTTTGTCAGCTCGATCCCCACCATGATCAGCAGCGCCCCCAGTACCGACAGGGGAAACGCCCCCAGCACCGCCACGAGACCCGCGGCGAAGAGAAGCCCCAGGACGATCTCGCCCCCTCCCTCGATGATGTTCGCGCCGCCCGTCCGGGCGCCAAAGTAGTGCTTGCTCACGACCCCGCCTGCACCGTGACACATCGGCATGCCGCCGAAAAAGGGCGCCGCAAGGTTCATCGCCCCCATGCTCACCGAGAGCTCTTTTTCGCTCACCCGCCTCTCCGGCCAGAAATCGTTCATCAGCCCCGCGGCGGCGATGACGGCGTTTGTCGCCGTCAGCGGTATCTGGGCGAACCCCGCCTCCAAAAGCACCGGCCAGATGAGGGATGGGTCGAACATCGTCACGACCGGCGGCGTAAAGGCCACGGGACCGATGCCCGACACGTCCCCGGAAAAGAGCGCTGTCCCCACCCCCAGGACCACCAGTATAAGAGCCGCCGGGGAATGGCGAAACCGGCTCATCGCCAGGACGATCCCCAGAGAAATCACCCCCAGCACCCACTCCCCCGACATCATCCACAACCCCTTGACCGCCAGCATCACCCCCAGGGCAAGCTGCACCCCCCGGACGACGCTCTTCGGGGTGTACGCCGAAATCCGGCCCATCACGCCGCCAAGGCCCAGCACCAGCCACACCACCCCCATTACCAGCGCCGAGGTATATACCTTCTCCGGGCTCCAGGCGGCGGCGATGGCCACCACCGCCAGCACCTTCATGGGCTGGATCGGCACCGGGATGCGATAGTAGAGCCCGGTGACGATGTTCATCACCCCCAGCACCACCAAAAGCCCCGTCGGATTCATGCGGCAGACCGTCAGGTAGCCGATGACCAGGGGCAGGAGCGTCCCGAAATCCCCCACGGAGCCGGCCAGCTCCCGGAAGTTGAACTCATACGGACCTAGCTTCATGGGCCATCCCCAAACAAACCGGAACATTCGAATTCTACCACGGCGGGATGTGATGTACAATGTGTAACCATCACCCACGGGAGCCGAGCCCTTCCGGAGAGCGTCATCGCCGGTCGAAAGCAACGGAACGAAAATCATTGGAACAGCGGAGCGTCGTCGTCTCGAAAAGGATCGTCGGACTACATGATGCCCCTCCCGGGCTGAAGGAGTCGAACGAGGCGTGGTCACAGGAAGCGCGTCCGTTTTGAAATTCGATCTGCACGATCCCACCGGTCACACAATATACCCGCCGCCGCCCTCTCAGCTATTGACACCGCCGGATTAAAAATATATCTTTATCTCAAAACAAGAAGGTGTTTTTATATAACAAATTTGGTAGTATTTTGTCCGCCGATACGGTACTATTCGTAACATTCCATCACCTCATACATAACAGGAGCCGCTCGCATGGCAGTAAAGAAAATCCTCACGGTGCTCAAGTGGGTCTGCATCGGTCTTCTAACGATCATCGTGCTCTTCGGTCTGCTCGTCGCCTACTGGTATCTCCGTCCCAACCGGTCGGTGGTCGACGGAGACGTCGTGACGGACGTCTACCCGATAGCGGCCGACGAGTTTCACAACTCCAATACCGACATGATTTACTGGAGCGACGCCTTCTACCTGATCCACGCCCGGGCGCCGTTCCACTTCGCCAGCGACACCACCGTGCTGGTGCTGCTCCGCTCGGAAGACGCCCGCACCTGGGAGGAGATCGCAACGTTTCAGAACCCGGGTGAGGACATCCGGGACCCGAAGCTCGCGGTCATCAATGACCGCCTCTTCATGTACTGCCTGAAAAACCGGGATTTCAGCGCCGAGCCCTACACCACGGCGGTCACATCCAGCGTCGACGGCGTTGCCTGGGAGCCGTTGGTGGACATCGAGCACGAGGGATGGCTCTTCTGGAGGCCCAAGACCCCGGATGGGGGGAAAACCTGGTACTGCCCCGCGTACTGGCACGAGCATGGAAAATCCGCCCTGTTTAAATCCACCGACGGCGTCACATGGGAGTTCGTCTCCCAGATTTACGAGGGCGACGTCAACGACGAGACCGCCATCGTGTTCCTGCCCGACGGCCGCATTCTGGCCACCGCCCGCCTGGAAGTGGGTGGATACCTCTTCGGGGATAATGACGGCAATACGCTGATTTCCGTCTCGGAGCCGCCCTATGTGGAGTGGACCGAGAACCACAGCACGGTCACCCGGTTCGACGGCCCCCTGCTTTTTTATCGTCACGGGTTCGTCCTCGGCGTGGGAAGGTTCCACACCGGTCCGAAGCTCATCCTCAACAACACCGGCAGCATCCTGGGTAAAAAGCGGACCTCCCTGTTTCTGGTGCGGGAGGACCACATGGTCCGCCTCACCGATTTGCCCAGCACCGGCGACACCTCGTATCCGGGCCTCGTCATACGGGGCGACACCGCCTACGTCTGCTACTACACCAGCTCCGTCAACCGGGATTACCCATGGATTCTCGGCATGCTTTCGCCCTCGGACATCATGATGGCCGTCATCGACCTGGAGGCGGCGGAACGTCTGGCGGAGTCAAAGATGGAGCTTGCCGATTAGGTGATCGGGAGCAACGGGGACGCCGTGGGATCGGGGGGGGAACTCTCCCCTTCCCACGCTCTTGCCGGTGCGAGGGTCTCCCGATCCCACGGGGAAGGTGATTACTCCCCTGCTTCAATGGTGCCTCGACGCTTGTAGATGAAAATCGAGGCCGGGCGCCGCGGGGAGGATTCCCCCTCAGGGTCAATACCATGAAAAAACGAGCATGATTTCAATGGTGATCGTGCTGGGGGCCCTGCTCGGCGGCGCGTATGCCGAGCGGGAACCTTTTGCAGGACCGGAGTTCGCCATTGAGCCTCAGTTTGATTACGCCGGTACATTTCGTGAAGGTCTGGCCGTCGTGAAAGTGGGGGGGGAAATTGACGGCTTATACGGTTATATCAATATGAGCGGAGATTTCGTCATAGAACCGCAATTTGACGACGCACGCATATGCTCGGAAGGCGTGTGTACTGTGAGGGTTCGTGACAAGTGGGGATACAAAAAAACCCGCTCCAATAAGCATTCCTCTTCCGGTGCGCGTTCTTACTTTTACTCCTTGCTGACGACAATTCCACAGCCATGACACACATGGGTGGAAGAATAATCACGATATTTGCCGCTTGACAAGAAGAACGCGATTGCATATAAGAAGTAATACATACCATACAATTCATAAATTTTTTTTATTTAAATAGTATCATTAAGAGACAGAGGAATAAAAACATGGAAAACATTTTACACACGCTCCTTGCCGGTTTTATCGTTTCGATCGCATGGTTCATCGCGGGCGGCATTCTCTATATGAATCCACTCGTTGCAAAAATGTATAAAGCATTCGAAGATCATCCGAGCATGAAGAAATGGGACAGCCAAAAGAAATATCTCCTCTATATGTATCTAGTGGGAGCGCTCATTCCTTCCATAATATTTTCTTTCGTCTATGAATTTCTTAGCTGTGACAAGATTAACTTGACTTGACAGTTGAAAAGAAAGGTGGTCAGATACCTCCTGGCAAACAACTCAAAAAGTTGAAGGAGGAT
>JAFGFE010000007.1 GCA_016931225.1 Candidatus Zymogenaceae bacterium | reverse complement strand
GACGATCCTTGAGGGTGAGGGAGCGCTGGATCGGCGGCTGTTTGAGTTCAAGGAGCAATTCGAAGCGCTGATCGCGGATTTACCCCGTATGTCTGAAACCGGGGAGGCGCCCGCTCCCGGAGTCCCGGCGGCGGAAGAAGAATCGGCCATACGTCGATTTACACAGATACCGGGGGTGGGAGAGGAGCGCGCCCGCATATTGTTCCGGGCCGGTTTCACCTCCCTCTCGGCGCTTGCCGAGGCCAGTGTGGCCCGGCTTTTCAGGATCGAGGGCATCAGCCTTTCCCTTGCCAGGGATATCGCCGACTATCTGAATCCCGAGCGGTTTATCGATATGGAGATCATGCCGCCTTCCCGGCCGAAGGTAAAGGTGGAACCGGAGCCCTCCCCTCCATCATTTCCAATCTCCGACCCGGAAACCGCGGCGGAGCTTGAGGCGGAGATCGAGGCATTCTTTTCCGATCCTCTGAACCACGAGCCGTTCTCCGGGGCGGTGAAAAAAAAGAAGGAGTCACGCCTCGATGATGACCCGGAGCTCTTGATAATGTTCATCGAGCGATTTCGTACATATATGGCGCATATCGGTCGCCTCGTCGATTCCATGGGGCAGACCCCTCCCGTGCCCGTGCACGTGGAGGAATTGATCGACGTTTCCCGGTCCCTGGCCGCCGTGAGCCGGTATATGGGATTTTCCGATATCGGCGAGGAGGCCGGCAGGGTGTCGGAGGCGGCGGGCGGCCTGGGACAGGGGTCCGATGACCGTCAAGATGCGTTATTCGACATCATCCGCACCGCCCATACCCGGCTGATTTCGGAACTGGAAAAATTTAAACGATCCGCCGAGGTGCAGGGCGCCGGGAAAACCGATCCGAAGATGGAAATCCTGAACATGCTGATGTCCCGATGGGGCGAGCTTGACGAGCTGTATAGCCAGGTGGGGAGGATCATTGAACGGGCCTCCACCGTCGGCGTTCTGGATGAGGAAACACGAAGAATACTGAAGGGAAAAACCATTGAGATCGATACAGTGGCCTCATCCCTTTCGGAGCTTCTTGATAAAGAGAAATAAACGCCGCAACGGGCGCGTATCTTCACGTACTATCTCTGAGAGTTGATAGATGGCGCGAATCATCGCCGTAGTCAGTCAAAAGGGCGGGGTGGGCAAAACAACCACGTCGGTCAATCTGGCCGCAAGTCTGGCCGCCCTGGAAAAAAGGGTGCTCGTGGTGGGCATGGATCCCCAGTGCGGCATATCCCTGTCTTTTGGACTCACAAAAAACGATACTCTTTTCGGCATGTATGACGTGCTGTTTCTGAACGCGTCCCTCTCCGATGCCGTAAAACATACCGATATTCGCTTCCTTGACGTCATTCCGTCGAATGTTCGCACGTCCGACGAGGAGGATGTGATTCAGGGGGTGGCCAAAAAGGATAAATTCAGGCTCAAGCAGATATTCGACGACGTCCGATCCTACTATGAATATATTATCCTCGATTGTCCCCCATCTCTGGGAGCGCTTACCATCTCGAGCATGATAGCGGCGGACTCCATTCTTATACCGGTTCAGGCGGAGTATTTTTCCCGAGAGAGTATCGGCCGCTTGATAAAGACCGCCACAAAGGTCGCGAAGGAGAGCAACCCGGAACTCTCCATTGAGGGTGTACTGCTGACGATGGTGGACAGTCGCACCAAACTGGGCAGAAAAATCACCGAGGATATAAAAAACGCCCTGGGGAGCAAGGTCTTCAAAACGATGGTGCCCAGAACCGTGAAGCTCGCGGAGGCGCCCATGGAGAAAAAACCCGCCATCCTTTTGGATATCAACTCCCGGGGGGCCCAGGCCTATCTGAACCTTGCGCTGGAGATCGTGGGCGAATAGAGGCCGGCGGGGCTGACGTATGGTGTGAAGTGAGGGATGGAATGAAGGGGGAAAGGGGGGAGTAGGGAGGAGAGAACGGGCGCCGCGCCGACCGGTCGAACGATGTCACATTGCAGACAGACAATTACACATGAATACATCCATCTCTTCCGTCAGACCCTTCGGGGTTCCCGTGCGCCGGGATTGACCTGACACGCCGGGGAAACCGCCCCGTGCCGGACGCATCCGGTATCGAAAGAGAGCAGACAAAAAAACGCCCCCGTTTCAGATCGTGAAACGGGGGCGCGGTTTTTTAATACGGGCGACGAGTCGTATCGACTCCGCCGCTTAAAAGGCGAAGGAATTCGCGTTGATTTCCATGATGGACATATCTTCGCTCTTGATTGCCTCGGCGATGGCGCCGACCTCCGGCAGGACGTTGTAGATGAAGTACTTCGCCGCGGAGACCTTGCCTGAGTAAAATGCGGCGTCCGTGTTGTCGTTCATGAAGGCCGCCCATGCCCCCCAGTCCGAGGGATCGACGCCCTTATCCTTGGCGAGAGTGTCCAGCTTCTCGGACGCGATGACCGCCTGCCACGCGAGCATCCAGCCTGACAGCACCTTGGCGAAGAGATTCAAGAACGGATATGCATTGCCTACCGGCACCAGGAACTTGCCCTCCTTGCCGCACTTGGCGAAGAAACCTGCGATTTCCGATAATGTATCGACGGAGACCTTCATCTTGGCGACCAGGTCACCCACCTTCTTGTTCTTTTCGTTTTCGGCGATAAATGCGTATATCTCTCCCAGGAGGTTTGCGAAGTTCTGCCCCTTCCTCTGGGCGATCTTTCTGCCCACCAGGTCCAGAGACTGAATGCCGTTGGTGCCCTCGTAGATGGCGGCGATCTTGACATCCCTCAGAATCTGTTCCACCGGATATTCAGTGGTGTATCCGTAGCCGCCGTGCACCATGATGGCCTGATCCGCCACCTTGAAGCCGGTGTCCGAGCCGTAGGCCTTGATGATGGGGGTAAGGACCTCCAGCATACCGTGCCATTTTTCCCGCTCGGCTTCATCGGGAAGACAGAGCGCCTTGTCCTGACACATCGCGGTGTAATAGGACATCGCCCTGAGACCCTCCACATGGGACTTCATCCACAGAAGCATGCGGCGGACGTCCGGGTGATTGATGATGGGGACCCTCGGAGCATCGGGATCCCTGAAATTGGCCAGGTCCGATCCCTGGAGCCGCTCCTTGGCGTACTTCACCGCGTAGAGATAGGCCCGGGAGGCCGCCGCCAGTCCCTGTATCCCCACGCCCAGGCGGGCTTCGTTCATCAAGATGAACATGATTTTCATGCCCTGGTTTTCCTCACCCAGCAGTTCGCCGTAGCACTTCCCGTTGTCGCCGAAGTTTATTACGCATGTGGCGGACGCCTTGATGCCCATCTTCTTCTCGATGTTGCTCACTATCCAGTCGTTTCGTTCGCCCAGGCTGCCGTCGTCGTTGATGATAAACTTCGGAACCAGAAACAGCGAAATTCCCTTGGTGCCCGCCGGCGCCCCCTCGATCCGGGCCAGGACCGGGTGGATGACGTTCTCACCCAGGTTGCAGTCTCCGGCGGTGATAAACATCTTCGTGCCGGTGATGTAGTATGAGCCGTCGGGATTCCTTTTGGCGCTCGTTTTCAGCGCCCCCACGTCCGTGCCGGCTCCCGGCTCCGTCAGGACCATGGAGCCGGAGTATGTCCCGGCGAACATCGGCTCCATGTATTTCTTCTTCTGCTCGTCGGTGCCGGCCGAGGCGATAAGGTGGGCGGCGCCTTCGGTGAGACCCACGTATGACAGAAACGGGAAATTACAGTTGAAGTACTCCCGGGCGGCGGCGTTCAGGGTCTGAGGCATTCCCTGACCCCCCACTTCCGGGGGATGGCCCATGGTCATCCAGCCGCCCTCGTTATAGAGGCGATAGGCCTCCTCGAAACATTTCGGAACAAAGACCTGCCCGTCTTCCAGGCGACATCCCTCTTTTTCCCCCTCGGCTACCGCCGGTTCGAGAATATCGACGGTGTATTTTCTGGCTTCCTCCATCACCATTTCGAAGACGTCTTTTGAAAAATCCGCGTACATTTCGTTTTCGGTCAGTTTCTCGATTTCCAGCTGCTCGTGCAGGACAAACTTCTGGTCTCGTTCGTCAACAACGTAATTGCTCATGTCGTCTCCTCACTTTCAGGTAATAAACGATATATGTTGTTGTTTGTTTCCTGAGTGTTTATTTTGAAATCGAATAAAAGTAAGCCGCCGGGATCAACCTTCCCGAATTAAAGTGAGATTGTAGCAAGTCGCGACGGGGAATTCCAGAAGAAAATAAAAGAAAAAAATATTGATGTTCATTTGTGATATCGCCTGTCTGTGGGGTGAAGAGGTCGGTCGTCACGGCCGTACGGCGTCGTGTCTCGACGTCGAAGGGATCACGGATTCTGTATTTGGCTCATGGTGCACAGATGTGTGGGTGTCGTTTCGGCGGTCACGCTTCGGCGGGGCTCTTTTCCGCCGTGCCGTCGGCGCTCGGTTTCGCCTCTTCCCGTAGATCCCGGGTGAAAAAACAGAGCTCCATGTCCATCTCCCAGACGGTGTCCCTTCGTCGGTCGGTTTCGATGAATCCCTGGTGGCGGTAAAACTCCCGTGCATGCGTTAATCTGTCGACGGTGACAAGGTCCAGGGAGTCATAGCCGGCATGCCGGGAAAATCCGACGGCGCACTCAATAAGGGCCTTCCCCAGGCCGCGGTTTCTGACCTCCCGGGTGACGGTCAGCCACCGAAGGAACGCGATGCGGTCTGATTTTCTCTTCAAAAACATGACACCCACAGGCCCGATGTCTGTTTCCGCCAGCAGGAACAGCTCACGCTTCGGATCGTAGGTCAGGAGCATGTCTCTGAGGGTCTTTACCGCCCCGCGAAGAAAGGCGTATTGCCAGCCAAATTCGTCGATGTACACCCGTTTCATCACAGACAGCACATTATTGCCGTCGCCGGGCGTGTACCGTCGGATGCTGATCGACGAACTGTTCCCCGGGTCTTTTGGGATCTGTGAGAAAACAGTCTTGTCGGGGCGATTGAACATGGTCGTTTTTTAAAAAAAGATTTGTGAAACGTCTTTACATCGTCCGGTCGCTAGTATACCATATTCTATTATGCCGCACGCGTACTTTATTATCACATCGATGCCGATCCTCTTCGAAGGGCGCTCCGTTCGCCTGCCGTGTCTGAGCACCCTCGTCAGGCACCGGGACAACCTGATACTCTTCGATACGGGGCTGTACGGGGGCGACGAACTGGTGGGCGCGCTCGCGCGTCTCGGACATACGCCCTCAGATGTCACCCATGTCTTCAACACCCACTTCCACGGCGACCATGCCGGGGCCAACGACCGATTCCCCGCCGCGGTGAAGATCGCACGGAAGGATGAGTTCCTGTTTTCCCGGGACTGGCTGACCCGCTTCGCCGAGGCGACGGACCGAATGGAATTTGTCAGAGGCGACTTTCCCCATCTGCCCGATGATATCGTCTCCGACCGGACCCGGGGCCTGGAGGATCATGTGGATGACGTGCTGGGTCAATGGTGGAACGATTTCGAGAAGGACTTTACCTGGCTGGAGGATAATCCCGTCCTCCCCGGTGAGATAACCGTGCTGGAGACGCCGGGGCACACGCCGTACCATACGTCATACGTTTTTCACGGCGAGACGACTCGTCTGGTCATCGCCGGAGACGCTCTGAGCCAGAGAAAGGTTATCAACGGGGACGCCGTGGGCTTCGAGCCGCATCTCGATCTCGACGCCCACCGTCGAAGCGTCGACCTCCTCCTCTCGGAGGACGGCGTCATCGTTCCGGGACACGACCGCCCCTTTGCTCACGGAGACATCGGCATCAAGGTGGGTAAACAGGTCGTCTTCTAACATCGACAAGCGTCGGCGTTTTCCCCCACCTTTCCCGCTTCCGACGGCGTTATCGAACGGGGACCGGCGAAGACCCTAAAGAGAAACTGTTGTCGTTCACCCCGAACGCCCCATCCCGTCGTGTCAGAATGAGTATGGTGACCGGTTCTTTTCGAAAGGGGTGTAATGAAGGGCGCCCCGACGGGGCCGTGTGTCAGCGGGGCGCATCGATATCCAACTCCCGTTCGAGATACTCCTGCACCTCCCGGGCGCTATCCAGGGTCATCGCTTCCTCGACGATCCTGCCCGCCTCCGAGAGATCCACGGCCCGCACGGCCCGCTTCACCCCGGCGATCGATATCGGCTCCATGGAGAGAATCGAGATGCCGAAGGATGCGAAGACGACGGCGGAGAGCGGGTCGGCGGCGGCCTCGCCGCATATCGACAGCTCGGTATTGGTCTCCTGTGCCGCCCGCGCCACATCCCGGATCGTTGTGAGCACCGCCGGGTCGAAGGGAGAGTAGAGGTGGCTGACGTCACGGTTTGTCCGGTCGACGGCCAGGAGGTACTGGATGAGATCGTTCGTGCCGATACTGGCGAACTGCACCCGGGAAAAGAGCTTTTCCGAAAGGATAGCGGCGCTCGGCACCTCGATCATCACGCCCATGCGGGGAGTCCTTTCGGGAACGATGCCTTTCCGGGCCAGGTCGTCCGTGACCTGGTGAAAGAATTCCGAGAGTCGATCCATCTCACCCGTGGTCGTCACCATGGGAAACATCACGTCCACCGGACCGAATGCTGCGGCCCGGATGATCGCTCGGAGCTGTGCGGTCAGCAGGGCCGGGTGTTTTAAGGAAAAGCGGACGGAGCGGAGCCCTAAAAACGGGTTTGCCTCGAGCTCGCTAATAGTCCCCGGTATGATTTTATCTCCCCCGATATCCAGGGTGCGAAAGGTCACCGGGAGACCATTCATGCCCTTCACCACCCGTCGGTAGAGTTCATACTGCTCATCCTCCGAGACGAAATGCTCCCCCATCAGGAAGGGAAGCTCCGTGCGGAACAGACCGATGCCCCCGGCGCCCGATTTCAGGACGCTCCTGACGTCGTCGGGTCTTCCGGCGTTGGCGAGGAGCGAAACGGTCACTCCATCTTTACTGACCGCCGGGAGCGTGGCGAACGTTTTTTCATCGTCCCGCCTGGTCCGGTCCCGGACGATTTGCTGTGTATATGTATCGAGCTCATCGCTGTTCGGATGTATCAGCACCCTGCCCCGGGATCCATCGACGACGACCTGATCTCCAGACTGAATGATTTCCATCGCGTTCGGCACCCCCATCACCGCCGGAATTCCCAGGGAGCGGGCCATGATGGCCGCGTGGGAGTAGGGGCCTCCCTTTTCCGTGATCAGGCCGACCACGACGTCCCCATTGATGAGAATCATGTCGGACGGCAAGAGCTCGTCGGCCAGTATCACCGAGTTCTCCTCGAGAATCAGGCAGTGGGGATTGTCGTGAATCAAGGCAAAAGAGATCTGCCGGAGGATATCCGTGATATCCGACATGCCGGGAGGCGGCGATCCGTCGGGCTGTGTGTGGTTTTTTTCCTCGAGGAGCCGTATCTCCTCCCGGATGACGGCTTCTGAGTTTATTCCCTTTTCAAGAATGGTATCCGGGATGCCCGTTTGAAACAGCGTGGCGGATAGCAGCTCCGCCTGGGCATGGTATATTCGGGCCTCGTCGCCGCCGAATCGCGCCTCCGCCTCGGCGGCGGTGGCGCTCAGCTGCTCGCCGACCCGGTTAATCGCCGCCAGGTACCGCTCCCTTTCAGTGGCTCTGTCGTCCACGGAAAAGACGCCGACGGCGGCGGGTTTCCTCTCGAGAAGCCGGGCGGTGCCGATCCCGACGCCGGACGAGGCGGCGAGACCGACGAGCTCGATGTGCGCGGATATGGTCTTCTCCTCCGGTGCTCCCGGCGGGTTCGGGGGGATGTGTGGCCGTTCCATTACGATTCGGGCGCCGTAATCAGGGAAAAATTCATGAAATCCTCCGGGTCGGGATTCCAGGAGAGCTCCCCGCGGTCCTTCCAGTAGTCGATCACGTCGTCCAGGGTGTCCTCGAACGCCCCCGGATCGTCCTCGGTGCCGAAGTATCGGATGTTGTCGTCCCTGCCGTAGAATGAGACGGCGTTGAACGTGTTGTCGAAATCGGCGCGTACCTTATAGTGCTCGCCCAGGTACTTTTTGATGATGGTCTTGGATGCCGTGGGATTGTCCTCCATCCAGCGGACCGCCCGGTACACGCCCCGGACCACCGCCGCCAGGTCGTCCCCCCGCCGCTCGATGGTGTCTGCCTGGGTGAACAGCACGTCCACCACCATCCCGGGGGTCTCATTACTTGTGGCCAGGATCTCCGCATTGAGCTCCCGGCGGGCGCCGGAGAGAAACGGCTCCCTTCCCACCAGCGCCGTGACGTCTCCCCGCCGCATGGCGTCAAGCGCGTCGAGGCCCTCCAGATTGACGAACTCCATCTCGTCTTTCAACTTTTCCAGGTCCCGCTCCTCGAGGAGCATGTCCAGCCAGAACTCGCTGGGAGAAAAAAGCTCCATCGCCACCTTCTTCCCCTCGAGGTTTCTGATGGACCCGCACCCGGGCACCGCGACGATGCCGTCGCCGCCGTTGGATTCGTCGATGACCATGAACGCCCGGAAATCGAGCTCCTTTCTGCTCTTTCTGACCATGGCACCCGCCGGAGCGGCGACGATCTGGGCGTATCGCCCCATGAGCCGGGCGATGCGGGTGTCGGTATCGGCGATGATGGATATCTCCACATCGACGTCGTCGAAAAAGCCCTTTTCTTCGGCGATATACAGCGGTCCGTAGCCGATCCACGGGGACACGACGACGTTGACCGGGTGATGTTCCTGGGCGTGGACGACCGCCGGGAGAAGGACGGCGGCGACGATAAGGCAGAACACGGCCTTTTTCACGGCAAATGCTCCTGATCGGGGTGTTGAGAGGGTGAATCCTTCGGGGATTATCTCTGTCATCCTTCCCCGACGGGTTCGTTTATTCCGATTATTGTAGCACACGGACGTTCGGTGGACAATCGCCTTCGGTATCTACTACCGATCGATCCTCCTTTGTACCTTCCGCCACGAGTCGGTGATCAGAAAGCTCTCGTCCATGTTCGCTATCATGGTCTCAAATTTCTTCATGGGCACCGCGAACGAAAGGGTATCTTTCGGAACCGAGGGCCGGGCCGAAACATCGAACATGCCGATGACCGCCCGGGGGCTCTCCGACTCCGTCTCCAGGTATGGAAAGGACACGATGGAGCCGCAGCCCGCCGCGAAGGGGGTAAACACCCTGTTGTTGTCCACCTCGTCGAAGCCGGTCAGCGTAAACAGCCCCGAGAGCACATCGGGGACCGCGAAAAATACCACCACCGAAGGATTGTCATCATCGTCAACGGCGTCCCACCGTTTAAAGACGATGTACTTCGCCGGGGCGGTGAACTCCCGGGAATTCTCCATTATCTCCCTGACGATCTCCGGCGATTTTTTGTATCGCTCCCCCTCCATCTCTCCGGGAATGCCGCAGGACAGAAAATATTCGAAGTTGGGCATGATCGTGCGGGAGAAGCCGAGATAGCGCTTTGCTCCGTAGCAGACGACGGATTCCTCATCGAACGCCAGGGGCGTGCCCTTCCTGACATTGGCGAGGTCGGAGATGAGGCATCGATGTCCCGAAGAGGTCTTGGCCTTTTTGATATCTTTGATGTCGTCGGTATAGAAGAAGATCATCGGGAGCTCCGCTTTGTTGAAGTACTTCTTCCATCGGGCGGTGAACTCCGCATGCAGGGTCATATCCATGATATTCCTCCATAAAACCAAACGTGAAAAGCGCTGTCCGTCGTCCGCTATTGTAGACCGTTTCTGTTCATTTTGCCATAACTCTTTCGGGCATCGGTGAAGACGTCCGGGGGAGCTGGGAAGGGGGATGGGGGGGGGTAAGGGGGGTGAGGAAACACCTGTCGGGCGATCGGCCGGGTGTAGACCGGGGACACACGACGACGGCGTTCGGGCCTGTGGCGGGAGAACAGTGGGGAAGCACCCTCGACTCGGTATGTCCCGGGAAAAAACGGCGATGACTCTCTCTTTTCGTCGGGATCATTCGTATATTGACACACGGCCTGAAATGTGTTATCAAAATAACGACATGTCTTCGTCGTCGGTACTGAAGGGAACCCCGTTCAAGCCGCTCTAAATGCCTCTTTTCAGGGGCGCACTATCGAACGGGGTTGTGATATTCCAGATCGTGGATGTTTCGTCTCGCATCCAAGCGGGCGGGGCCGCCCCGTCGATGGAAATCGAGAGAGGGAGGAGAAGAAGGGGCGGCGGCGGCCTTATGAAGGTATGCTAATCTATTTATGGCACAAATTCTCGGCAAGACCAGAAGAAGAGAGCGCGAAAAGTTGGTAACGATAATTACCGGATTTAGGTGGTTTTCTGGCTACTGAAGAGGGCGGGAAAATAGAAAAACAGGCTGTTGCATACGTCATAACCGTCTGTTTCCATCAGGGTCGTTGGTAGCGGGAAACCGCTTTTCTCAGACATTCACATATTTTCCGCCACTATTTGAGCAGCGTTCAGGTAATACCTCACTGATACTCCTGAAGCTTGGCAGTTTCGTTCCGATCGTTGATGAACATCCGAAAGAGGACGATCCCTCAATCTTCAGGCGCCCTGACAACGATCGCGTCCTTTCTATCCGGAACCATATCGTCCGGACCGATGAACAACTTCTTTACGAATGAGGCGAGCGCCGGCCGGATTATGTTCGGTGTGACGGATAGGATATATAAAAACTAAAGAGGCAACATCCAAAAAACCAATTGCAACAATGTGATTGACATGACCATACATCTCTCCCAAAAAAGGAAGTTCTTATCACTAACAATCGCTCGTCGATAAAACCAAAATAATCCATGTATATTGAAGAATTAATAAAGGCGCGCAGTGAAATCGCCGAGATGGAGGCATTAGAGGCATCCATCCTGGAAGCGATACCTCACGCCGTCATCGGGTTGCAGGACAGGAGGATTATTTTTGTCAATCAGGGGGTCACGTCTGTATTCGGCTGGATATCCGATGAACTGATCGGCAAAAACACCCGGCTTTTGTACCGAACGGAAAAGGACTATGAAAGGATCGCCGGTAAACTCTATTCCGTTCTCGAAAAGAAGCCTGTTGCCAGCATGGAGTTCCCCTGTGTACGGAAAGACGGTACGAAAATAGAGTGCATGATCAACGCTGCGCGAATCGGCAAAAAATTAAAAGAAAAACGAGTGGTTATTACATATGAGGATATTACGGACCGGAAACGTGCGGTACAAGAACTTGAGCTGTCAAGGCAGCAGCTGCGAAAATTATCGGCGCACCTTCAATCTATCCGGGAAAAAGAAAGAACCCGCATCGCACGTGAGTTGCACGATGAGTTGGGGCAGCTTCTGACGGCGATGAATACGGACATCATCCTGCTGAAAAACAAGCTCCCGGCCGAGCAGACGGTGCTGTCGGACAGAGTTCATAGCCTCTCCTCCCTCGTTGATCTGACAATGAAGACCGTCAAGCAGATTTATATGGGGTTGCGTCCGGGCATGCTCGATCATCTCGGCCTGACAGCGGCCATCGCCTGGCAAGCTGAGGAGTTTTCCAGACGCACCGGCATCGACTGTAAAGTATCCTTCAGTCCGGAAGATATAGAAATCGATCCGGATTTGACGACGACGGTATTTCGCATTTTTCAAGAAACCTTGACGAACGTGCAGCGTCACGCCGAGGCTACGAAAGTAACCGTCCGCCTGAAGACAACCAACGACCGTCTCGAGCTTGTTGTCAAGGATAACGGCAAGGGCATCACACATCATCAGATGGAAAAACCAAATTCATTTGGTTTGCTGGGAATAAAAGAACGGGTCTATCACTGGGGAGGAAAGGAGGCCATTGTCGGGAAAAGCGGACGGGGCACCACCATAACGATCAGCATCCCCTTGCCAAAGACAGGAGAAACATCATGACAGGGAAAAAGATCAAGATTCTTATTGCCGACGATCACCCCATTGTCCGCGCAGGTTTCAAGCAGGTTCTTTCAGAGACGCCCGATCTCGTTGTTGAGGATGAAGTGGGAAACGGGCAGGAAGTCCTCGCATGTATTAAAAAGAAACAATACGATGTTGTACTGCTGGATATTTCAATGCCCGGAAAGAACGGCCTGGAAGTCCTCCGGGAGTTGAAAGCCTACTGTCCAAAACTCCCCGTGCTTATTCTCAGCATCTACCCCGAAGAGCAATATGCCATCCGGGCATTGCGGGCGGGAGCGGCCGGCTATCTGACAAAGGAAAGCGCACCCCATGAATTGATTTCCGCCATTCGGAAGATTTCCGAAGGCGCACGCTACATCACCGCGTCCCTTGGCGAAAAGCTGGCCAACTATCTGGACACGGACATAACGAAGTTGCCCCACGAAACCCTATCCGATCGCGAACATCACGTCATGCAGCTTATCGCATCCGGAAAGACCGTTTCGGAAATCGCCGAGATTCTGCATCTGAGCGTCAAAACCATCAGCACCTACCGCTCCCACATTTTGGAAAAGATGAAGATGAAAAGCAACGCCGAGATTATCCTGTATGCAGTGAAGAACAAACTGATAGAGTAATCGTCGTATGTCCCTTCATCGACATCGGGAATTTCTCCATCCGGAAAAAGAATTTACCGCCGTTTCATCCCTTAGGCAGCCCATTCAATAGCCGCATCTGTAATGAGACGCGGGCCGGTAATCTCCTGGACATCTTCTATTGTCCATCCCGGGGCCGTTTCCCGAAGGAGCAATCCTTTTTCCGTAATTTCGATGACCGCCACATCGGTCACAACCATCGATACGCACCGCCGGGCGGTGAGCGGGTATGTACATTCGGTCACAATCTTCGCTTCTCCTTGCGGGGTCGTGTGTTTCATCATGATGATGACTTTTTTGGCGCCGGAGGCGAGATCCATCCCCCCGCCGTAGCTTCCAACCTTCCTGTTGGGAAGCTTCCAGTTGGCGAGATCTCCTTTTTCAGAGACCTGGAACCCGCCGAGCACTGAAACGTCGAGATGTTCTCCCCGAATCATGGCGAATGATTCCGCGCTGTCGAAAAATGATGCGCCTGGAATCACCATGATGTCTTCGTCCCCTGCATTTCCGAGGTCTTTGTCTTCCATTCCCTGAGGAGCATGAGAGCCGACCCCCAGCACCCCGTTTTCGGCTTGGAAAAGGACCTGTGCTCCGGGAGGTAAATACGATGAAACCAGCATGGGCATTCCGATGCCGAGATTGACACAAAATCCATCTTTCAGCTCCCGCGCCACGCGTCTGGCCATCTGTTCTTTTGACATTCTTTCCTTCATGGTCTTAATTATACCTCCCTTCTCGAACGTGAACAACACGATCTACGTATACACATGGTGTTATAATATTATCCGGGTCAAGGGCAGCCGGTTCGACGAGGTTCTCGGTTTCCACTACGGTCGTCTGTGCCGCCATGGCCATTATCGGGTTGAAATTGCGTGCTGATTTTCTGTATACGAGGTTTCCCAGCGTATCGGAAGTATATGCCTTGATCAGTGCAAAATCCGCTTTGAGCGGATATTCGAGCAGCATTTCACGACCGTTAATTTCACGGGTTTCCTTTTCTACGGAAGCTTCCGTACCGACCCCCGTAGGAGTATAAAACGCGCCGATGCCGGCACCGCCTGCCCGGATTCGTTCCGCGAGAGTTCCCTGGGGCACGAGATCGACAATGACTTGGCCCTCCATTGCCGCGCTCTCAAGCACGCTCACTTTTTTGGGCGACCCGAACACGGCGAAGCAGGTGACAACCTTTTTGACCATCCCCGCCTGAATGAGAATACCCACGTCTATGGGGTTTTTCCATCCTCCGCTTGCGTCGTTTAGGATGACGGTAAGATCCTTCGGCCCCATATCACGCAGGGCAAGGAGAAGATTTGACGGCATCCCCCTTCCTGTGAATCCTCCGATCATGATAATTGCGCCGTCACGTATCCCGGCCAGCGCATCTTTGCACGTTGCATATAATTTTTTTCCGTTGCTTCGCGCCTTTTCCCTTTCAACGTATACCCGTTTGTTTGAGACAGCCGTTTTCTTGCTGTCCGTGTTACTGAAAGCCCCCCACGGATTGACATCCGGATCCTCTTTGCAGGTCGGACAAAAATAGCGGGCGGTCAAATCTTCTGCACCGCAGCCCCATACCTCCAGCTTGCAGCAGTCGCCGCATATTTCCGCTCCGCAGTTGTCACATACCGTTCTTGCCTGTTTTTTTCCACAGACTGTACATTTTGTTTTCATAATCCCACTCCTTATTTGGTCGTCAGAGGAGACAATTTGTCTCCAATCCCTATACTTTTTCGCGCTCATACTCTACTCTCTGACGCCTTTTTCGACAATCAGGCGGGGTCTGATTTTTCTTTGAGAAATTGGATGATATTTATATCAGACAAAAGGTAACTTTATGATAGGTGTTTGTCTGATAGTAACAGGCTGGTTTTATCAAAATCAAAACGGCATGCACTCACGGATCGCTTGATAAATATCAAAGAAAGTTTGACTAACCGAAAAGGGTATGATAATTTAAGTACCTTAAAGGGAGTTTTGTATTGCGCCCGTAGCTCAGGGGATAGAGCACAGCGCTCCGGACGCTGGTGCCGCAGGTTCAAGTCCTGCCGGGCGCACCATTTCCTTGACCGGCACATCTGACTATGAGCACGAAAGCCGTCGTAGACGATTCAAACGTTCCCCTCAATCCCTTCATCGAAGAGTATATCGCGGCGGTCTTTTACGCGGCGGCCTCAACTCTTAGGGGTGTGGACGATCCAAAAAGGCTGGAATTCATCATACACAAGGACGATCTCCAGATCATATCGGACGGCGCGCCGGTGGAGTTTACCGGATTCGCGAAAGTAATTGTCGCCGATACACTGAAAGCGACCCTCAAGCACCTCAAGGGTGTCGACACCGACCGAGAAACAAGGGTCGTGGTGACGAGATCATAGAACACTTCTTCGGGACAAAAACATGGAAATGTACAAGTTATTGGGCATTGTTCTTGTGTGTACCGGCGTGTTCGATATGGTGGTGCTGCCGCGCATCATCGCACAGCGCATGACCGAAAACACACAGATCGTCAAAGCGGCCATCTGGGTTGCTGCGCTCCTGACGATGGCGGCGGGGGCTGCCTGTTTTTTCGGCGTGTTTGGTGAGTTCTGATGACCTACCGAGAAGAGGAAAAGAGGGCGTGTCCCGCATGCGGCGGCGCCGTGGAGGAGGGAATGAGCCGCTGTCCGTACTGCGGCGAAAACCTGGTGTTTGCCGGTGAAAGATCCGAAGACGTGGACCCCCCGGCCATGAACCCGATCGGGGTGGGCCCCCGGGCCTGCGCGATCATCATCATCCTGATGGGGGTGGTGCTGCTCTTGTATTTTCTGCTGGGGAATGGAAACGTGCAGCCGTAATAGTGGAGGGAGATTCTATAACGCCTCTGCCCGCCGATAACGTTTCTTGATTTTCTATTATTTAGTATGTTTTAATATGTCAATTTCGATGTCCCGTTGTGTGTCTCTCATGAAGAGATTTTAGGATCGTTATTGCCTTCTCAACATCTACTTCATGTCCGGGAATCGATTCGGCCAACTCTTTTGTGCGCTTCGCATAGTACTCTGCCGTACCGAAATCATTCATTCCCCCTGCAAACTCTGCCATATCGCGCAGGACATTGATAGTTCCGGTTTCAGCCCCCATGACCGACAACTCTATCTCTAAATCGCTCATATTTTCCAAGATACTTCCATATTCTTCTTCGAGATCGTCTTGTCGGCGGCTCAGTTTTTTCTTTTGAAGGATATGATGAGATTTCATCTTCAAGGCTTCCCTTCTTGTATATGAAGATTCCCTCAGATATCCTTTTTCTCGAATCTGTTTTTCCAGTGTATATTGTACCCGAGAAAAGAACTTCAAACATGGTTTTATCGGGGACGGAAGTACGAGAATGATTCGCTGGATATTGTGATAAAGAATCCTTTTCGCAATCAAATGATAGATTTCATAGGGTTTTTTAGATAACCGGTGCCGTAATAGCATCAATCCAAGGAAAAAGTGCGAGATTAAAAAATAGCCAAGAAGAAATCCCAGGGTGCTTGAGAGAGACGATTGTGTGAGCAGTTCAATCTTTTGTTTTTCGTCCAATGAATTATTCAAAAGACACCTGAAAGCATGAGAAACAAATTTTTTATATTCTCCGTTATGCATAAAGCCGTTGAGGGAGAGCAGTTCCAACGGTATCTTCTTTTCAGCATCATATAATCTTGAAGCAGTTAATAAGACTTCTCTGCTTTGAGGTGCCTGAAGGTATTCAAGAATTCTTCCCAACAATTCCCACGAATCTCTTTTTGTGAAAGGAAGCGACGGTACGTTATCTTCTGAGAATGCAAGTTCTCCGCTGTTTTTAATATCAGCCCAGTTTAAAACAGCGTTTTGTCCATCTCTCAAATTTATATATTCAGTTTTCGCCTTTATTAGATTTTTTGTCTTTTCCTTCAATCGTTCTGTAGCTAATGACGGATCACGGATGTAGCCATTTTCTTCTACCCTATCAAACCAGATGTGTGTATCATCCGTAATGCTGTTTCTGTTGATGTTTTTAAGGGCCAAGTTTATATCAAAATCGACGCCACCGTATCCAATGAATCTGAACGGGTACATATTCAGATCGTTATGCAGTTCTCTTTGAACTGTTTCAGGGAGGCTTTTCGCAATGTCTTTGTATTGAGCGGCCAGTTCTCCGATACTTTCTTGATCATTGAGCCGCGATGCGGTTCCATGAAGCTTGATCATTCTAAAATCTTCAATATCAGGGAATGTAATTTTTACCGCTGAATGATTCCCGATGATTTTTGTTATCTTTCTCACACATTTCAAATCGCTTTCTATGGCGCATTCAATGCATTCATCAAAATTGGTTTTATAAATCACCGGTACGGTCCCGTTTCTCACAATTTTTGCTATTGCTTGATGGAGTGTATTGAACCGTGGTGTTTTTGTTGACCTTCCCACATTCACATCTTGGGAATAGAGTTGCAGGAGTTTCACTGAGAGTTCTGGATTTGTTTCATATACGACTTCTACCAAAGCCTCAAAAGCCATGCTTTGATACATGGTATAAAGCTGAGACTCTGTTGTCTTTAGATCGTCGACCATCGATTTTATGTTTTTTGGAGGTACATGTAAGAAGGATTCCTCGATACTTGACAATATGCCTTTTTTGACAGATGGGACTGTCGGCATATTTGCCGTCTCAAATCCTGATATTGCCGAACCGATGAAAAGGGCATATTGTGTTTTTTTGACCATTATAAGGGTTTTTCTTTTATTTCACCGTGTCACAAACCGCAGACCTCATCCCTTCGCTCCCCTCATGATATTTCTTCCCTCGATCCAGTGTTTTCGATACCAGCTTGACGTCTCGAAGGTGTCGTTGAGCTCGGCCATTTTGTTGTACATACATTCTTTGAGACGAACTTTTTCTTTCGAATATGCGGGGTCATCCGCCAGGTTGGTCGTCTGGAAGGGGTCCTCGATGTTGTCGTAGAGGTGCTCCGCGCCGTCTCTCCGGTAGACGGCGTAGGTGAATCGCGTGTCCCTGGCACCCCGCCACTCGTACCCGTCCCTGAAAATCGCGCAGGCCCCCAGGTTCTGCATCAGGGCGGCCTCCGGCTCCGGCCCGGGCTGTCCAAAAACACAGTGTGAGAGGTCAATCCCCTCGACCTCCGAAGGAATGGAGAGATCGAGAAGGGAGAGCAGCGTCGGCATGATGTCCGGCGTTCCGAGGCAGGCGGCGCTCGTGTGTCCCGCCGGGATCGAGCCGGGTCGTCTGATGATGAAGGGGACCCGGCAGGCTTCCTCATAGAATGTGTTCTTGTTTCTCCTCCCCTGGGCGCCGAGCATCTCCCCGTGGTCCGAGGTGAACACCACGACGGTGTCTTCTGTACGGCCCGCATCATCCAGCGCCGAGAGGAGCCGCCCGAGGTTCCAGTCGAGATTGGCGTTCATCGCGTAGTAGACCCGCCGCCAGTCGAGGAGGTGTCTCCTTGCGCCGGGAAGAAACCGCCCCCATAGATCGGCGTATGGGTCGTTTTTTGCGCGGTAGTTGGGAGGATTTGGAAAATCGAGATCCAGAAACGGTTCGAGGAACTCCCTCGGCGGCGCGTTCTTCGCCCGCCAGGGATCGTGGGGCACACCAAATGAGAGAAATAGGGCGAAGGGGGCGTCCCTCCGTGCGGCCCTTCGGATGAAATCGACGGCGAGATCCGTCTGGCCCGTGGGCTCATAGACGCGAGATTTCGGGTCTTCTGTGTAGTACAATTTCTCGGGGGTGTCCGTGTAATAGTACGCGTTCCAGTAGGTGTGGTTGAAGTTATAGGCGGCCCAGTAGCCGTCGAATCCGAGCCGATGGGGACCCGGCGGAACGAAGCTGTTCTCCGCCCTGTGGTGCCGGGCGAATTGGTTGGCGTAGAGGTGCCATTTCCCGATGTACCCGGTTTCATAGCCGGCATCGGTCAGCACATGTCCGATTGCCCGGTGGTTCGGGTTCATCCTCAGCTCGTTGATGACCATGCCGGTGGTGGTCGGGTATTTCCCGGTGAAAAGGGACGCCCGGTACGCCGAGCAGACCGGCATGGTGGAGACGGCGTGTGTGAAATCTACCCCTTCTTGTGCCATGCGGTCGATGTGGGGGGTGCGGGCGTTCCGCGCCCCGGCATAGCCCAGGTGGTTTCTTCCCAGTTGATCTGCGAAGATGTATATCAGGTTGGGTCGAGGCTGTTCGGTCATGATCGCTTCCAGAATGTGTTCCGATCGGTGCCGGAGGTGTAGGGTCGTGAAAGCCGGCCCGCTATTCCTGGTCGGGGAAGGCTGCGTGGAGGAGCCGTACCGCTTCGTCGAGGCGATCCCGCTCCACCACCACGCTGATGCGAAACCGGGAGGTGTGGATGTCGTGGATGTCTATGCCTGCGTTGGTCAGGACCGTCACCGCCCGCTTCAGGTTGGTCCCGTCGTTGATGATGCCCTCGCCGATGAGGGATACCGTCCCCCTCCCTTCGAAGAACGTGATTCCGTCCGGATACCTTCGGGACAGCTCATCCCTGATGTTTTCATAGCCGTGGAGGTTTTCCAGAGGCAGAATGAAGGTAAACTCGTAGCCGTCGTCGGTCTGTATTCCCAGGTCGAACTGCTTGTAGGCCACGTGCCTGCCGTCGAGATAATCGAGGGCGGCGGTGATCTCGTCCATGGAAAATCGCCGCTTCGATGCGACGAAGATAATATTCCGCTCGTACACCACGCCCCGAACCCGGCCTGTGCGGTGATCGTTCTCGAAATCCGCCACCGCCGTGCCGGTGCCGCCCCCGAAGGTGGAGACCGAGTGGATGGTGATACCCGCCTGTTTCGCGTACGCCACGGCGGCGGAGTTGAGAACCTTGGCCCCGGCCTCGGCCATCTCCTGCATCTCCTCGAAGGTGAGGCGTTCGATCTTGCGTGCGTCGTCCACGATGCGGGGGTCGGCCGACAGCACCCCGTCCACATCCGAGCAGATTTCCAGGAACTCCGCCTCCAGCGCCGCCGCCAGGGCCACCGCCGAGGTGTCCGAGCCGCCCCTCCCCAGGGTGGTCACCTCCCGCTCCAGGCTCACCCCCTGGAATCCTGCGACAATGGCGATGAGGCCGGCATCCAGGGCCTCCAGGATGCGCTGGGGGCGCACCTCGATGATCCGGGCGTTGGAGTGGGTGGTGTCGGTGATGATGCCGCTCTGGGAGCCGGTGAACGATTTTGCGGGGTGCCCCGCCTCGTTCAGGGCCATCGAGAGGAGTGTCATGGAGATGCGCTCTCCCACCGACAGCAGCATGTCCAGCTCCCGGGCGGTGGGGGTGGTGACTACCTCCTTCGCAAGATCGAGGAGTTTATTTGTAGTGTCGCCCATGGCGCTGACCACCACCACCACGCGAAATCCCTTTTCCTTCGTTTCTATGATGCGCCGGGCGACGGCCTTTAACTTTTCCGGATCGGCCACCGACGAGCCGCCGTACTTCTGGACGACCACCCGGTATGTCTCGCTTGTCATGACGCGCCCTTTAATGTGTTCTCTCCGCCTCAGCCGGCCATGCCGTCGCCGATCTGCCTCCCCCCCAGCACGTGCATGTGCAGATGCCAGATGACCTGTCCCGCCTCTTTTCCGTTATTGATGACCGTTCGAAACCCCTTCTTGTCGATACCCTTTATCCTGGCCACCTCCAGCGCCCCGGCGTACATCTCACCAATGAGCGACAGTTTCTTCGCCTCCGCCAGCTCGTTGAGGTCCTGAAAGTGCTCTTTCGGCACAACCAGCACGTGCACCGGCGTCTGGGGGTTGATATCCTCAAAACAGAACACCGAGTCGTTTTCGTACACGACCTGGGTGTCCCTTTCTCCCGCTATCAGGCTGCAAAACAGGCATCCCGCCATTGAAAGTCCCTCCTTTTATTTTCCGTTCCTGGAAAAAACCTTTTTGTCGGCGCCAATTATAGCCGGATATCCGTGCCGTTTCAACCGCAATCTGTATCGTCCTTGAATACGGCGTGTAAACATGATACAAATGGTGTACACACCCGGAAAACTCACTTTTTAACGAACAATCCCACGGTTTTTTTGTCGTAAGAGAAAGCAATCCTTTTATTTATTGCATGTGAGGTCGGCAATGAAAAAGAATAAAATATGTATCATTTCAGCGATCATCCTCGCACTGGTCGTGCCGATGTCTGTTTTAGCCCAGGAGACGCTTCCCGACCTTCCGGACAGCGCCGTCTCCATACCCTGGAGCGATTTCAAGGAGCTCATCAAGGAGCTGGTAGCTCCGCCGCCGGTGCCGCCCGGGCCTCCCGCCCCGCCCATGAACTTCACCCTGTCGGAAGCCGAGTATACGGGCCGGGTGGTGGGAGACAACGCGGTGTTCGACGTGACGCTGGCCCTCAACGTTCTGGCGGAGGACGAGTGGGTGGAGGTGCCGCTGTTTCCGTCTGATACGGCCATCGGTGATGTGACCATGGACGGAAGGCCGGTGACGCTGACGGTTGCCGACTGGTACTACACCCTCATCACCGACGAGCCGGGGTCGCACATATTGTCTTTGACGCTCTACGCGCCGATCTACGAGGGGTACGGCAACGACTCGGTGGAGATCTCCGTGCCGGAAGTGGCCACATCAAAGGTGCGGTTTTCCGTGGGGGAGCCCGATCTTGAGTTCGAAGTCTCGCCCGCAAGCTACCTGACCACAAGCCCGACCGGGACGTCCACCACCGTGGACGCGGTCCTGCCTGCGGGCACATGGGTGTCGATATCCTGGCGGTCGGAGTTCGAGGAGGGCACCTCCGGAGAGCTTCGGGTTCAGGCCCAGGTCGATACCCTCATCTCCGTGGGAGAGGGATTCCTGGTGGGGGTATCCACCATCAACTACGAGATCCTCCACGATTCTTTGACATCCTTTTCGTTTCTCGTGCCCACCGATATCGACATCATCGATGTCCAGGGCGAGGGGGTCCGGGAGTGGAACACCGAAAAGGAAGGCGACCGGGTGAAGGTGACCGTCGCCGCCGGCTACGAGGTGACCGGCGACTTCAGCCTGGCGGTGCTCTATGAAAAAAACATGGAAGACACCACGGCGGAGGTCTCCGTTCCCCAGATAGAGGTGCTGGACGTGGTGCGGGAGAAGGGCTATCTTGCCGTGACCGCCGCCACCCGGGTGGGCGTTGAGGAGGTACGTCTGGAGAACCTGGCGATGCTGGACGTCACGGAGCTGCCGGGCGGTCTCGTCAGCGCGTCGGACACCCCGATTTTCTATTCATACAAGTACATCACGCATCCCTATTCCCTGATACTGGCGGTGAGCACGTTTGAGGACATCGAGGTCATCGACGCCAATGTCAGCCGGGCCGAGCTGAAGTCATTGCTGACCCGCCGGGGCGATTTCGTCACCCGGGCGGTGTTTGAGGTGGCCAACAACGCCCGACAGTTCATGAAGCTTGAGCTTCCGGAAAACACCACCATATGGAGCACCTACGTCTCCGGCCGCCCGGTGAAGCCGGCCATGGACGAGGACGGCACCATCCTCATCCCTCTCGATCGCTCCGAGCGCACGGGCTACGGCAACGGGGGGCTCTCCTCGTTCGACGTTGAGGTCATCTACTTCACCGAGACGAAGGATTTAAGCAGCGTGTTCGGACGCCGGGGATTCACCGCACCCCTGGTGAATATGAAGGTGGACGAGCTGATCTGGACCCTCTATCTGCCGGAGAAATATGTATACAAGGACACCGGCGACGACATGGACTACTACGGCGGTCCCGGCCCGACGCCGATCAGGGAGGACAAGGAATTCGGCATGGTCGGCGGCGCCATGCGCAGCGTGGAGGAGGCCCCCTCCATCTATGCCGACGAGATGATGGATTATTCCGGTGTCGAAGGGGAATGGGACGCCGATATGCCCGCAGAGATGCCCGAATCACAGGTATACATGGAAAAGAACATCTACACCGAGGGTCTGGAATCCCTGGGCGGCGAGACCGGCCGGGGGATGAAGGGGGTGCTGCCGGTTCGGTTTGACATCCCGTTTACCGGCCACAGCATGTCCTATCGAAAGGTCATCGTCAATCCGGACGACGTCTCCTCCGTCAAGATCCGCTATCAGAGCAGGGACCTTATTCACTGGGTGGAAATGCTGGAGGTCATCGCCTGGGCGGTCGTCTTCGGCGTGATCATCGTGGGGATCAGGTCTATGGTCAGGAAACGAAAACTCTATCTGAACAAAGACAAGACCATCGCTTTAGCGAGTGCCGTGGGAGTGATTGTGCTCTTACATATCGTCTTCATCCTCAGGGGCGGTCTCCCCGGCTGGGGCGTGTTCTGGGGACTGGTTGGAGGCTCGGTATTTCTGGCGAGAGACGCAGTCGTCGCCGCGAAGCGCTCCATCGCCCTTCATCGCGAGAAGCGGGATCAGCAGAATAAGGAGGCTGTTGCCGCGAAGTCCAAAAAGACGAAAAAGGCCGACGAGACGGGGGAGTAGGCGCCCATGAAACGGATATGTATCGCTGTTCTCGCAGCAATTCTGGTGTCGGTGTTGTCCATGACGACCCCGGCCCGGGAGAGTGATGTGCCGGTGCTGTCCGACACGGACATCACCATTCCCTGGGAGGAGTTCAAAAAGTTCATCGACGAACTGACGGTCACCCCGCCTCCGCCCGAGCCGCCTCCTCCGGTGACGGTTACGGTCAAGGACGCCGCCTACGACATGAGGCTTGTGCCGGGATTATTGACGGTGACGGCGGACATAACCGCCGTCACCTACGGGGATGAGTGGCACGAGGTCTTCGTCTGCGGCGAGGGTGTCTCCCCCACGGATCTTGTCGTCAACGGGAAGGACGCCCCCACCCTGGTGAAATCCGACGGCATATACGCCCTGGTGAGGGGAGAGGGGACGTGGACCGTCAGGGCGACCCTCTATGTTTCGGCGCCGGACGACCCGGGCATGCATTCGATCTTTTTTAATGTGCCGGTGTCGGCGTCGGCCTCGGGTCTCTTGAGCTTCGACACGGGGCTTACCAACGTCACCGTCGGCGGCGTGACCCTGTCTGAATCCGAAGGAAAGGTTGAGACCGCCCTGGGCAGCTTTAACCGCGTTGATATTTCCTACACCGTTGCCGCACCCCGGCCCGAGGAGGCGGTCGGCGATGGCGGGGAGGACGAGATCACCGTGGAGCCGACCCTTCTCGCCCAGACCTACATGCTGTTGGATGTGGCCGACGAGGCGCTGTACCTGACGGCCTCGGTCGTATTCGAGGTGCGGGACGCCCCGGAGACATCGTTCACCGTCGAGCTCCCCGGGGAGTTCGACTTGGTGGACGTCGTCGGCGAGGGGATCCGTGCGTGGAGCGAGGACGAGGGTGAAGGGGACGGCGCGCCGATGTTATCGGTCACCACCGCGTTTGAGATCGAGGGCACGTTCGCCCTGACGATCCTGATGGAGCGGGCGTATGTCGATGGGGAGGAGATAGTCTCCGTCCCGGCGGTCAGGCCTCGGGGTACGAAGCGAAACACGGGGTTCGTCTCCATCGTCTCCGACGCCGGGTTCGAGATTTCCGAGCACGAGGCACAGAATTTGAGGCCCCAGGACCCGTCGGAACTGCCGGATATCCTGCTTGTCCTCTCGGATCTTCCGCCCATTCTCGGATACCGTCACACCGACGACGAGTGGGAGCTTGCGGTCTCCGTCACCAGGGGGGAGTTCCTGCCGGTCATCGTGGGATTCATCGATTCGGCGAACACGGTGGGCATCGTCACCGATGACGGAAAGCTGGTCATGCGCACCCATTATTATGTCCGAAACAGGGGGCTTCAGTATCTCAGGATGACCCTGCCCGAGGGGGGGGATTTCTGGTCGGCGGCGGTCTCCGGTCGCCCCACCAACGTCTCCAAAGACCCGGACGGCACGGTGCTGATCCCCCTTCCCTTGGAACGGACCGCTTTCGATGAACCGATAGTGGTGGAGACGGTCATCTTTGTTCCGGTTCACGAGATCGGCGTCGTCGGGAAGGTGACGCTTCCCATGCCGGTGTTGAACGTCCCGGTGGCGGAGATGATGGCCACCCTCTATCTTCCTGAAAACAGGAAGTATGTGCGTTTCGGCGGGGACATGGAGCCCATCAAGCATTTCGAGAAGATCGTCGCTCCGGACACCTCGTCGGAGTTCGTTCAGGAAAACCTGAAGCTCAGGAAGGAGGTCTACGAGCGCCAATCCGAGCTTGAGGAATACGTGAACAAAAAGCAGGTGCTCACCGGCGACGAGCTGTCCGCGCTGCCTGAGGAGACGGCCATGTTCGAGCTGCCCCTCCGGGGGGATTCCTACCGCTTTGTGAAGCTGATCGTGCTGTCCGAGGAGAGCCGCGTGACGGCAACCTACCTGAAAACCGGGATATATCGCCTGTGCGTATTGTTTGTGATACTGCTTCTCTTTTTTGGTGTGCTGAAGGGCGTTCAGATGGCTTTCAGGAGCGTGCGCGCCGCCGTGAAGCGGGAGACGTGACGCACATCGATGTATGAGGTGAAATGAAAACGGCGATGGACGGTCGAGGCCGCCATCGCCGTTTTTTATATATCCCGAGGGTCCCTCGGGAAAGGTCCCGCAGCGCACCGCCCGTACGGCGGGATCACCCCGGATATGTAGGCATCGCCCGGGCGTGGAGGATCAGTCCGTCTCCCGAACGCAGCGAAAGCCGATATTCCCGAATCGGGACGTGGGACTGGCCGCCGCCGCGGGGTATTCGGTAATGTCACCGGGATCAAGCAGAAAGCCGCCCCCCCTGACCACAGACAGCGAGGGTCCGGCGGCGGGGGAGAGGCCCAGGGTCGGCATGAAGGAGAGATATTCGGTTTCGTACTCGTCCGTCGTCCACTCCCACACGTTGCCGATCATGTCGAAAAGGCCCAGATCATCCGGGGAGTAGCTTCCCACAGGCACGGGGCCGGGCTCCTCCGGGTCACAAGGGGATTCGGTGGACCCTTCGGAATTCGCCTCCAGCCAGGAGGTGAGGGAGTCGCCGAGTATCGCCGCCGCATCCCACTGTGCATTTGTGGGAAGGCTTTTTCCCGCCCACTCGGCGTACCGGGCGGCGCCCTCGAGCGTCACCGTCACCACAGGGAAGGTATCGAATCCCACCATTACGTCGAAGGATTCGGATTCGACGTCGATTTTAAAGTTCGGGTCCTCTCCGTTTATCCACGTGCGCCATGGCTCCTCGGTATTCGGCGCGACATCCCGAAGGAATGCGGCGAACTCGGCGTTGGTAACCTCATACCGATCGATGAAGAAGGGAGCGGGGATGTCGCCGGGATCATCGACGATAACCGCGAGATCCTCCACCGGCACCAAAACCATGTCGTCGGCCGCGGCCGCTATCGGAATGCAGATGATGACGATCAAAAGCACAGGAATGTATCGAAAAAACTTCATGAATTGTCTTCTCCCTGAATGAGGTGTGTCGTAATTACAGTTGCAACCATATTATATATGTACGCAACATGCCGGGATTCTTCCGGCGGTCTTCGCATGCCTCTCCCGACGTGGAGGGTCTCTTTCGTCAGGCGGAAAGGGTGTCCTTTTTCGCCGACCATGCCAGTATGACGCCGACCACAACCGGGACGACCGTCGTGGAGAGAAAGAGCACGGTATATCGGGCCTGCCAGACGCCTCCGTCTTTGAGGTACGTCACGGCGCCCACGGCGATCATCACCGCCGCAAGGAAGAGGACAAACGCCGCCGACACTTTCATGATCCCCCGGGGAGAATAGCGATCCGGTATGTTCTCGTACCGGGATGTGTCCCGCCCGTTCCGGAAGGGGGATGATTTCTGGGCCGAACGAAGTCTTTTCTTGTAGACGAAGTAGAGCCAGATGATGATTGGAACGATCAGGAATCCCAGGGGAGACGCGGTGAACAGGACGAAGTCATATACGCCGTGAAAGAGGACGGCGACGATGAATCCGGCCAGAATGTATCGGTGGGAGGCTTCGGGATGCATTTTCTTCATTCCTAGATAAAAGCCGATGATCGCCCCCCACATGGCGTGGCCGGGCACGGCGAAAAGCGCCCGTAAAACGCCCACGCCCGCCCCCATGCTCAAGACATAGAAGATGTTCTCTATCGTGGCGAATCCGATGGCCGCCGCAACACCGTAGACGATGCCGTCCATCACTTCGTTGAATTCATGGGAGCGATATGTGGAAACATACGTGGCGGACATCTTGCAGAGCTCCTCGATGGGAGCGACGATGATGAACGCCTCCACGAAGGCCCCCAGGAGAGTTGCGGTTCCGGAAACGGGCAGCGCCTTTTCCAAGAGTAACTCGACGATGATGGCCGGGACGGTTGAAGCAGCCCCCCACAGGAACACCTTGAAGATGAGCTTTTTCGGTTCCGGCTCGTATCGATCCTGTATGTATATATACCACAGGATGAAGAAGCCGGGGGCCACCGCCAGAACCAGAAGAGGCAGGTACACGTGTTTCATTCTCCGTTCTGTGAGCCGGATGTGGATTCACCATAGCTTTTTTTCCGCTGTTACACAAGTTTTTTATTGTACTTGCGCCCATAACGCCATACAATGCGTGTATGAAGCTCGTTATCCTCGGCTCCGGCACCATCGTCCCGTCTCCCGCGCGATCATCTCCCTCCTACCTGGTAGAAACACGAGACGCCACGATTCTTTTAGACATGGGTACGGACCCGCTCAGAAGAATCACCGAGGTCGGCGTGGGCGTTCGGGATATCGATGCGGTGCTGATGTCTCACTTTCACCCGGATCACTCCGCCGGGCTCGTGCCCTATCTCTTTGCGTCGAAATACGCGATGGGATCCATCCGGGAGCACGACCTGACGGTGATCGGCGGTGTGGGACTTAATGCGTTTTATGAGAATCTCAAGACCGCGTACGACGGATGGATCGTCCCGGAGCAATACGCACTGGAGCTGATTGAAGCTTTACCCGGAGAGGAGTATCGGATCGGTGATGTGACCGTCGGCTTTTCTTCGGTGTCTCATAATCCGGAGAGCCTGGCCTTTCGTCTGGAGGCGGACGGGGCGTCGCTGGTCTATTCCGGCGATACCGACTGGTCCGAAGACCTTATCTCTCTTGCGTCCGAGGCCGACGCCCTGATTCTGGAGTGCTCCTTCCCGGACGACATGAAGGTTCCCGGACACCTGACTCCCCTCGAGGCCGCCGAGCTGGCGGAGCGATCCGGCGTCGGAACGCTCATTCTGACCCACTTTTATCCCCCGGTAGAGTCGGTGAATCTGGATGCCGTGGTGGCGTCGCGCTTTTCCGGCTCTCTCATCGTTGCCAGGGACCTCGTGACCGTCGAGATCGGAACGGACATGGTCGCCCTGGTCCACTGAGGATCGATTCCCGAAAATCGACTCGTTTATTGCAGACCAAATAAAACCTGTTATAATAATACGGTTTTATGTAGTAAAAGGCGTGGGAAGTGGCCTTGTTTGTCGAGCTGTTTGTCGTCTCCACGGCGCCCGGTTTTTTCATCCTCTGGTTCGTGTATCATGTTTTAAGCGCCGGGAGGCGGGAAGCGACTCTGCCGATTCTATTGACGTTTCTTTTGGGATGTGCGGTGGTTGTGCCGGCCGCCCTCATCGAGGGGATCGCGGTGCCGCATATTCAGAACATCGTGGCCGGAACGATCCCCCGGGCGCTGGCGATCGCCTTCTGTGTGGTGGCGCCCACCGAGGAGCTTTCCCGGTTCCTGGCCTTGGTGCCCGACCTCAGGCGGCCGAACAGTATCTCGACATCCCGGGACGGGGTGATGTACGGCGTGGCGGCGGCGATGGGATTCGCCACGGCCGAGAATATCCTGTTCGTCATGGAGCTTGGATTCACCGCGGGGCTCTTCCGGGCGTTTCTCTCCGTTCCGGTGCACGGAATATGCGGGGCCGCCATCGGCTACGCCCTGGGGGTGGGCGCAAAAAGGCGGGAGGGGCGTGTGTGCATCACCCTCGCGGGACTCGGGGCGGCGATGCTCTTTCACGGTATTTTCGACGGCATATTACTGATACAGGCGGGCTGACCGGGAACAGATACCGGTATATTCGGGTCTTATAGTCCGGCTGGTTGTATTTATACCGATAATATGTTATATGCTATGTCCGATCATACGAAAGATGGTGACAACGTGATACCGAACGTCAAGACCGCCTCGCACGAAGAATCGGGGCGGAACAGCCGTCGCCGAAGGGTGAGGGGGGGCTTCGTCTTCCTCCTGTCGTTCCTCTTGTGTGTCGGCTGCGCCGTGACGACCATGATCGTGACCGATGGGGGGACCTTCACCTCCGAACGATACCGCTTTACTCTGACGATTCCCGAGGATGATTTCGAGCGGGTTTCGGCGTCGGATACGATTCTCACGCTGACCGACCGGGGAACCGGCGTTTCCATGATGATTCGCGCCTCGAAGGACCGATACGCCCACATGGACGAGCCGCCGACCCTGGAGTATATCGCCCGTCACCTCTTTTTTTACGTGGAGGACAAGGTCATCGAATCCCTCACATCCGCCACACTGGCGGGAGAGTCGGGTGGAGTCCCGGCGGTGTTCATCAGGCTTCGCGGCACCTTCGAGGAGACGCCCCTGGTGTTCTTCGCCTCTGTGTCCCGATATGGGGGATATGTGTATGATCTGGTGTTGTGGAGCCCCCCCCGGTATGCCGAGGAGAGCCGGTCGGTTTTCGAGGCGGTGGTTGACGGTTTCATGTTTCTCGATGGAAGGTGACACATGCGGGCGTTTTTTGAAAGGCTCGGACACTGGGCGCTGATGAGCATCACCTATATAGATGGGACATCCCGCATGTTCTTTCGGGCGTGCGCCGCTCTGGTGACCCCGCCGTTTCGGCCGCATGTCGTCATCGCCCAGATCGAATACACCGGAATTCAGTCGATCCTCGTGGCCACGATCACGGCCCTCTTTACAGGCGCCGTCATGGCCCTGCAGATGGCCTTTTCGCTGGAGCGGTTCGGTGCGGAGTCCTTCGCCGCGAACGTGCTTGCCGTATCTCTCGTCAGGGAGCTGGGCCCGGTGCTCACGGGTCTTCTTGTGGGAGGGCGCGTGGGCGCAGGAATAACAGCGGAGGTGGGCTCCATGCAGGTGACCGAGCAGGTGGACGCCATCCGCTCCCTGGGGGCGGACCCGATCCGCGAGCTGGTGACGCCGAAAATCCTGGCATGCGCCATCGTGCTCCCGATCCTCACGGTATTCGCAATTGAAGTGGGGATCATCTCCGGCATGGTGGTGAGCATGCTGGAGCTGGACGTGACTCCGGTATTCTATCTGCGCCAGGTCAACGACATCCTCGAGATCAGTGATTTTCTGGGGGGGCTGGGGAAATCCGCCTTTTTCGGCATCATCATCGGCATCGTGGGGTGTTACAAGGGATTCAATACCCGCGGCGGGACGGTGGGCGTGGGAAAAGCCACCACAGAATCGGTGGTGAACATCTGCCTGTCGATACTGGTGGCGGACCTCTTTCTGACGAAGATATTTATGATTCTCTTTCAGGCGTAAGCAATGGCCTATATATCATATAAGAACATAGTAAAGGCCTTTGACGATAACGTGATATATAAGGGATTGTCCCTTGACATTAAAAAGGGCGAGACGATTACCATCATCGGCGGCAGCGGCACCGGTAAAAGCGTCATGCTCAAGATGCTCTTGGGTCTCATCAAGCCGGACGAGGGTTCCATCACAATAGACGGGACAAATATCGTTCCCCTTGCGGAAAAGGAGCTGGTGGAAGTCAGGAAAAGCGTCGGGATGCTCTTTCAAGGCGCGGCCCTTTTCGACTCCATCACCGTGGGCGAGAACGTGGCATACGGCCTTCGCCAGCATACGGACCTCGAGGATGAACAGATCGCCGAAAAGGTGGCCCGGTGCCTTGAGATGGTGGGACTGCCGGATATCGAACAGATGATGCCCGCGGACCTCTCCGGCGGGATGAAAAAGAGGGTGGGGCTGGCCCGGGCCATCGCCTACGACCCGGATATCATCCTCTACGACGAGCCGACCACCGGCCTCGATCCCACGAACGCGAAGCGAATCAACAATCTGATTATCGAGCTGCAGAAGCTCTTATCGGTCACGTCCATCGTGGTCACCCACGATATGGATTCGGCGTTCATGGTGTCCAACCGGATGGCGATGCTCTACCGGGGACAAATCGCTGCGGTGGGAACCATCGATGAGATGAACGCGTCGGACAACCCGCTGGTGCAGGATTTCATACAGGGAAATATCGGGGAGTTGTAACAGGAGGATTTCATGGCGAAGAAGACCTTTCAGGAAATACGGGTGGGGATATTTATCTTCATCGGCATCGTGCTGGCGTTTGTGATGATATTCTCCATCGGCGGCCAGGAGCAGCTTTTTCAGTCCCAGTACGACCTGTATGCAAACTTCACCGACGTCGCGGGCCTCAGGGAGGGGGCGCCGGTGAGGCTGTCGGGTGTGGATGTTGGCACCGTATCGAGGATATGGTTTCTGTCGGACATCGACGCGAAGATGCTGGGGGTGGAGCTGCGCCTCGATTCCCGGGTCCAGGAGCGCATTCGGAAAGACAGCGTGGCCAGCATCAAGACGATGGGCGTTCTGGGGGATAAATACATCTCCATCACCATGGGCAGCTCCCACGAGTCGGTTTTGGGCGACGGCGACTATATTGAATCGACGGACCCGATTGAGATGTACGCGTTTCTGGACCGGGGCGATAAGATCGTGAAAAACATCGAGAGCATCACCGAATCCCTGGACTCCCTTCTGGTGTTCATGAAGGAGGAGGAGTCGGGGGAAAACGTGGCGTCGATCCTTACGAACATCGATGAGATCGTCTCCGAGGTCCGGGAGGGCGAGGGGACGCTCCACGCCCTGATCTACGGCGGAAAGAGCACCACCGAGGAATCCCTGAGCAGCCTGGATTCGTCTCTCTCCCGTCTGGACAGTATCCTCACCAAGATAGACGAGGGTGAGGGAACCCTGGGCGCCCTGGTCAACGATCCGTCGGCCTATGAAGATTTGAAGATCATCCTGGGTGGGGCGAAACGGAGCAAGGCGCTGAAGGCGGTGGTGAACATCACCACGAAAAAGGGGGAGGAGGCCCTGGAGGAGACGGAGATCGAGGAAAACGAAGAGTAAAAAAGGAGTCAGCGAAAAAACCATGAGCAGCACACCATTACAGGGGAAGGCCTTTCTGTTCGGAGACGACATCTCCACCGATCACATCGCCCCGGGGCGGTATTTCCACCTCCGCTCCAACCTGCCGGAGCTGGCGAAACACGTGCTGGAGGATGCACGGAGCGACTTCGCCGGGGCCGTGGCCCCCGGGGATTTCGTGGTGGCGGGCGGAAACTTCGGCCTCGGCTCGTCCCGGGAGCACGCCCCCCGGATTATCAGGATGGCGGGGGTAGGGGCGGTGATCGCCAAATCGTTCGCCCGGATATTTTTCAGAAACGCCATCAACGTGGGACTTCCGGTCATCATGCTCGATACCGACGGCATAGAGGAGGGGGACGCCCTCGAGATCGACCTCGAGCGGGGGGTTCTTACGGACGTCACCCGGGGATTCGAGCGCACCTTTCCGCCGCTTCCCGCCTCGATGCAGAAAATCCTCAGTGATGGGGGGCTGGTGGATCATGTGAAAAAGCACGGGGACCTGTCTGTGGGGTGAAATCCCGGGACGGGACCGGACCCCGGGCCGACCGAGCGGGACCCTGAAAGGGCCGAAAGCGGCGCGGGCCCCATCACGGCGTTCCCGGTCGATTCAGGGCCGCACGCAGTCTCAAACACACATCTCTCAATCAGCAGCACAAAAGGAGAAAGAGATTATATGAGCGCACACGACTATGCACCTCCCTCAGGCGGGGGAAAAATCACCATACAAAAAGACGGCGCCCTCGTCGTCCCCGATAATCCGATCATCCCCTTCATCCGGGGCGACGGCATCGGCCCGGATATCTGGAACGCCACAGAGATTGTGGTGGACGCGGCGGTGAGACTGGCGTATGACCAAAAGCGGACAATCGTCTGGTTTGAGGTGCCCGCGGGCGAGAAGGCGAAAGAGGACCTCGGTGAATGGCTGCCGAAGGAAACATTCGACGCCATCCGGGAATACCGGGTGGCCATCAAGGGTCCCCTGACCACGCCGGTGGGTGGGGGCATCAGGAGTCTCAACGTGACCCTTCGCCATGTGTTGGATCTCTACGCCTGTGTGCGGCCGGTGAAATACATCCCCGGAGTCCCCTCCCCGGTCAAGCGCCCCGAGTTGGTGGACATGGTGATCTTTCGGGAGAACATGGAGGACGTCTATTCCGGCATCGAGTGGGAGAGGGGGAGCGTTGATGCGAAAAAAATGATCGATCTTCTGGATACGGAGTTCAATGTTACCATTCCGCAGGATGCGGGAATCGGCATCAAGCCCATCAGCACAAGCCGCACAAAAAACCTGGTCCGCCGGGCGATTCGCTACGCCCTGGCCCACGGTCGGGATTCCGTTACCCTGGTGCACAAGGGAAACATCATGAAGTTCACCGAGGGGGCCTTCAAGGAGTGGGGATTTGAGCTGGCAAAAGAAGAGTTCGGTGATGTGACGATTCAGGAATCGGAGCTTTCGGGTGATGTCCCCAAGGGAAAGGTATTGATCAAGGACCGTATCGCCGATGCCATGTTCCAGCAGGTCCTGCTGCGCCCGGCGGAGTACTCCATCATCGCCACCCCAAACCTCAACGGAGATTACCTCTCCGACGCCCTGGCGGCCCAGATCGGCGGCCTGGGGATGGCTCCGGGCGCCAACATCGGCGACGAGGCGGCGCTCTTCGAGGCCACCCACGGCACGGCGCCGAAATACACCGGCCAGGACAAGGTCAACCCCAGCTCCCTGATTCTCTCGGCGGCCATGATGCTCGATCACATGGGATGGACCGAAGCCGCGGACCTGATACGGCGGGGCATCGAAGGGGCCGTGGCCGAAAAGCGGGTGACCTATGACCTGGAGCGGCAGATGGAGGGGGCCGTGAAGGTCTCCTGCTCCGGATTTGCGAACGCCATCGTGGAAAACATGGATAAGTAACCGGGGAGGAGATGATGCCCAAACGGAATAAGATAGCGGTGGTGGGGGCCGGGCACGTGGGGGAATCCTGCGCGTTGTTTTCCGCCACAAAGGAATTGGGGGACGTCGTCCTCATCGATATCATGGAGGATATGCCGAAGGGCAAGGCGTTGGATATCCTGGAGGGATCCCCGGTGGGAGGCTTCGACGTGTCTGTCACCGGCGGCGGGAGCGCCGCGTCTCTTTCCGGGGCGGACGTGGTGATCATCACCGCCGGCTCCGCCCGAAAGCCCGGAATGAGCCGGGACGATCTTCTGAACGTCAATGCCAAAATCGTCGGCTCCGTGGCGGAAGATATAAAGAAGTACGCACTCGACGCCTTCGTCATCGTGGTGACCAACCCCCTGGATGTGATGGCGTGGCTGGTGAAGGAGACCACTGGGTTCGATCGACGGCGGATCGTCGGCATGGCCGGCGCCCTGGACAGCGCCCGGTTCCGGGCCTTCATCGCGATGGAGCTCGATGTCTCGGTGAAAGACGTACATGCCCTGGTTCTGGGAGGACACGGGGACGGCATGGTGCCGCTCGTCCGGTGCGCCTCGGTCTCCGGCGTGCCGATTTCCAGTCTGATGGAGAAAAGCACCATAGACCGGCTGGTGGAGCGGACCCGGAAGGCCGGTGGTGAGATCGTGGGGCTGTTGGGGGACGGCAGCGCCTATGTCTCTCCGGCGGCGTCGGCGGTGATGATGGCCGAAGCCTACCTCAAAGACCAAAAGCGGGTCATGGGGGCGTCGGCCTGTCTCCAAGGTGAATACGGCATCGAGGATATCTACCTGGGGGTGCCGGTGAAGCTGTCCGGCCGGGGGCTGGAGGAGATCATAGAAATCGACCTCTCCCGCGAGGAGCGGGCGATGCTCGTCGCCTCCGCCGAGGAGGTCAGAAAGCAGATCGACCTTATTCGATGATACCCCGAAGGAGGGGAAGCCGCCGGAATATTCTTGTTTTCTTATTCTGAAGAGATATGGGGGAGCGGTTTCCCGGGGCGGCCCGGAAGTGTGACGGCGACATGAATATAAACAGGAAACAGGGGCGTGGAAAGCGCCCCTTACCTTTTGAGGATACATACATTGGGGCGTGTGGCGTTTCACGCTCACCCGCCCCGATTTCGTTATGATACGAAGTATATGAAAGAACAGCGCCGCCTCGCCCGCCCCCCTTCCCTCTCTTACGATCTTTCTTCCCTCATGCCTCCCCTTAGTCCCTGTTACGATTGAGACAGGCGGAGACGTTCGCCACCACGTGAGCGGCGGGGATGATGGCGGGCGATACCGGCACCCCCCGCCCGGTCAGGTACATAAATGACTCGAGCCACTCCTCACCGGAATAGTAGAGCGGCAGCACCACGTACAGCGCCTTTCTCGACCGGTCGTTGAAGTCGGCGATCGCCTCCATCAGGTAGCGGTTGTATCCTTCGCGAAAGAGGTGGGCGAACTCGATGTGATGCTGGTATATGATCGCGTCGGTGGCCTCGTCCTCGTCGATGATGTCGAGCATCTTCTCGAATATCCCCGGATATCCCCCCACCGCCGAGAAGTCCAGCGGGTTCTTGAATCCGGTTCCTGCGTCCGGGATGAGATCGGCGATCCTCTTGACGGTCTTATCCGTGTACGACGGGACGTGAATCCCCATGCGCGGCAGCACATCCGCGGCGATCACCCCCTCACCGCCGCCCCGGTTGATCAGAGCGACCCGGATGCCCGGGGGGACGGTCTTCGGCCTTCCGGTGAGCTTGTCCAGGGCCGAGAGGGTCTCCGTCAGCTCGTCGAAGGTCGCCACCGTCACCGACCCGCTCTGGGAGAGCGCCGCCTCCCACAGGTGGCCGGATCCCGCCATGATGCCGGTGTGCGAGCTCACCGCCCGTTCCCCGGCCTCGGTCAGCCCCACCTTCAGCACCACCACCGGTTTCTTCTTCGACGCCCGGGATAAAAGCTCGGCCAAGCGCCGTCCGTTCGCCGTCCCCTCCAGGTACAGGGCGATGATCTCCGTTTCGTCATCGTCGATGAGATAGGCCAGAAAGTCCTCAACGGAGAGGTCGACGGAGTTGCCGAGGCTCACCGCCTTGCTGACAAACATCTTGTGGTGCTTCCCGGACCATGCCAGGGACTGGGCGCTCCCGCCGCTCTGGGAGACGAATCCGATACGCCCCTTTTCCTGTGGGAACACGCCGGGGGGATAGGTGAGCCGTGATGTGGGGGAGAACACGCCCAGGCAGTTGGGGCCGATGATCCGGACGCCTGTCTCACGGGCGGCGGTCATGAGGGCATCGGTTCTTTTTTTACCTTCAGCATTCTCCAGGTCCGAAAAGCCGGAGGAAAAAACATGGACGATCCGCACCCCTTTCGCCGCCAGCCCCCGGACGGCGTCGGGCACCTGGATCGCCGGCACCGCAAGTATCGCATAGTCGATGCCGTTCGGCAGATCATCAATGCGGTCATAGGTGTCGTATCCCAGGCCTCCCTCATTGTCGGTGGAGACCACATAGAGCGTTCCGGTGAACCCGAACGTCCTCAGGGCGCTGACGAACATATAGCCGCCCTTCATGGAGCCGGTTTTCCCGACAACCGCCGCTGTTTTCGGTGTGAAGACCGCGTCCCAGAAATCCTGTGTGCTCATATTTCCGCTCGAAGAACAGATATGAAAGAAAAACAGAGTATCATACCATTAAACTGTCGAGGGCTTGTGTGTGTCAAGGATAATCTGATGGGGAGAAGCGAAAAATTTTAACAAAACACGTGGGAACCATGTAATTGTCGTCTGTTGTGTGTAATAAGTATAAAATTTTATTGACAAAAAGGGTTAAAACTCAATATACTCAATCATCAAAGAGCATTCTGGGATTTTCCGTGGCAATCGTCGCAGGCGTGAGTTTTTACATGCGGCGGTATTGCAGGGGAACTCAATACTACAAGGAGGCTTTATGAAACGCATTTCTTCAAAATGTACGATTCTCGCCCTGATCCTTGGGCTGGCCCTCTTCGGCGCCCTGTTGGCAGGCTGCGAGAAGCCGGCTCCTGTTGATGGGCCCGATGAGCCGATGGAGGAGTCGGTTATCATCATCGGTACCACCGACAAGGTGACCGACTTGGACCCGGGTGAAGCCTATGACTTCTACACCTGGGAGATTTTTCAGAACATCGCATCTGGACTTTTGACCTACGAACCCGGCACCACCGAGCTGGTTCCGGGACTCGCCGCAGAGTGGCCCGAAGTCTCCGATGACGGCACAGAGTATACCTTCAAGCTTCGCGAGGGCCTGACCTTTTCCGACGGCACGCCCTTCAACGCCGAAGCGGTGAAGTACTCCATCGACAGGGTCATCACCACCAAGGGAGATCCCTCCTGGCTGGTGGATGACTTCGTCGAGAGCGTGGAAGTGGTCGACGAATATACCGTCAAGTTCATACTGAAAGGCACCTTCGCATATTTTCCGGCTCTGGTCGCGTCCGTTCCCTATTTTCCCGTGAGCCCCAATATCTATCCGGCCGACGAGGTGGTCACCGATCCCTCCGAGCTGGTTGCCATCGGACCCTACAAGGTAGAGAGCTTCGTGCGGGAGGTGGAGCTGGTCTTGGTGAAAAATCCTGACTACTACGGCGAACCGGCCAAGAACGACAAGATCATCATGAAATACTACAAGGACGCCACCACCATGCGGCTCGCCGTCGAAAAGGGCGAAATCGATATCGCGTGGAAGTCCCTCAATCCCACCGACATCGCGGATCTCAAGCAGAATCCGGAGCTGAAGGTGGTTGAGGCCGCGGGCGCCTACATTCGCTACCTCTGCTTTGTCTGCAACGGCGATCCCTTCAGCGACAAGATCCTCCGGGAAGCGGTGGCGTGCGCTCTGGATCGGACATCCGTCGCCGAAAAGATTTTCCTCAATACCGTCGAGCCGCTCTATTCCATGGTGCCCATTGGCATGTGGGGTCACAAGGATTCCTTCAAGGAGACCTGGGGCGAGTACAACGTCGAGAAGGCCAAGGAGCTCCTGGCGGAATTGGGATACAACGAGGAAAATCCCTTCTCCTTCGAGCTGTGGTACACTCCCACCCATTACGGTGACACCGAATCCGACATGGCCCTTATCCTGAAGCAGGGTCTGGAGGCCACAGGCGTGATGAAGGTGGAACTCAAGAGCGCCGAGTGGGGAACCTATGTCGACAACTTCGACATCGGGAACATGGGCGCCTTCCTGTTGGGATGGTATCCGGACTACATCGACCCGGATGATTATACATCCCCCTTCGCCCTGTCCACGGCGTCTGACAGCATGGGCATCTTCTATCAGGATCCGGTCATGGACGAGTACCTCCTGGGCGCTCAGGTGGCCCCCAAGGAAAAAGACAGGGTCGCTTTGTACGAGGACGCTCAGGATTACTGGGCGCTGGAAGTGCCGACCGCCCCGATTTTCCAGGGCAAACTCTTCCTGGTGACCCAGCCGGATATCGCCGGCATCAAGGTCGCCCCGACCATGATTTTCAACTACAAGACCGTCTATCGTGAATAGCTGCATCTATTGAATCCACAGGGGGAAGGCGTCCTGCCTTCCCCCTTTCTTCCAACCCGCAAGGTTTTCATCATGAGATCTCTCTTGGCATATATCATCACGCGCCTTTTCCTCACAATCCCGATGATCCTCATACTGCTGACGATTGTATTCTTCATCGTCCGGGTGATGCCCGGAGATCCGGTCATCGCCATGCTGGGACCCAAGGGGACCCCGGAGATGATCGAGGAGATGCGCCACCAGCTGGGTCTGGACAAACCCGTCATCAGCTTCGGGCTGGACAACCAGTATGTCGACTACCTGAGCGACCTCCTGCACGGCGACCTGGGAGTCTCCACCTACTACAAGGTCCCGGTCTGGGAAAAGCTCAAACTCTACTTTCCGGCAACGTTGGAGCTGACGATTTTCGGGCTTTTTATCGCCTTCGGGGTGGGTATATTTTCGGGGGCATTCGCCGCCGAAAAAAGGAAGACCGTCGCGGATTATTCCATTCGATTATACGGCATCGCAATATATTCCATACCGATCTTCTGGCTGGGGCTGATGCTCCAGATCATTTTCGGGGTGTGGCTGAACGACATCACCGGGGGGCGGTTCGCCTTTCCCATCGCGGGGCGTATCAGTGCCCGAATATCTCCTGAGGTGATCACGGGGCTCTTCGTTTTGGACGGCATCATCACCGGGAGCTGGAAGCAGGTGGTGAACTCTCTGTTTCACCTCACCCTTCCCGCCATGACCCTGGGGCTTGTCCTGTCGGGGATTTTCGTCCGCCTGACACGGGCCAACATGCTCGATGTCCTCAAGCAGGACTATATCCTCTCCGCCGACGCCCGGGGCGTCAGGAGAAGAAAGGTCGTCTATCGTCACGCCCTCAAAAACGCCTTCGTCCCGGTGCTGACCATGATGGGGTTGCAGTTCGCCTATCTCATGGCCGGGGCCGTACTGACCGAAACCACCTTTTCCTGGCCAGGCATGGGGAGCTATCTGGTGGAGGCGGTCAACTACCGGGATTTCCCGGCCATACAGGGTACGATCATCTTCATCGCGCTCTTGGTGGCGTCCATATCTCTGGTCGTCGATATCATCTACGCATTCATCGACCCCCGGGTCCGGTATTGAGGGGAGGCGGCCATGTTCACTCACATTCTCAGAAAACCGTTTCGTTTCTTCATCACGATGGGCAAAAAGCACCGGGCCGAATGGTATATTGTCGTCGTGGGCGGGATCATTCTCTCGGTGATCATCTTCATGTCGGTCTTCGCGCCGTTTTTGGCGCCCTACGACCCCCTAGCCAGCGTGGGCGATCCCTTTACCCCCCCCGGTAAAGACTTCATCATGGGGACCAACAACCTGGGATTCGACGTCTATTCCCGGATACTCCACGGTTCCCGGACGATCCTTCTGGTCTCCATCACCGCGGCGCTCTTTTCCGCTTTTGTGGGGATTCCCATCGGGCTGGTGTCCGGCTACTACGGCGGCAAGCTGGACCGGATACTCGCCCTGGTGATGGACTCCATTTATTCCTTTCCGGGGCTGATCCTGGCCATCGTCATGGCGGCCATGCTGGGGCCCGGCGTCATCAACATCTCTCTCGCCATCGCCGTCATCTACATCCCCACCTACTTTCGGATGGTCCGGGGGCAGGTTCTCTCCGTCAAAGAGGAGATCTATGTGGAGGCGGCGAGGTCCATCGGCGCCCGTGCGATTACCATCATGGTGCGGTACATTTTTCCAAACGTCATCGCCTCGCTGGCGGTGGTGTTCTCCCTGAACGTGGCGGACGCGATCCTCACAGAGGCCGGCCTGTCGTATCTGGGGCTTGGCCTGCCGCCGGATCTGCCGGACTGGGGTATCGACCTCTCCAAGGGGAAGGTCTTTGTGCCCCTGGGCACCTGGTGGATTGTCACCTTTCCCGGCCTGATGATTACCCTGGTAGCCCTGTCGTTCACCATGATCGGCGAGGGCCTCAACGAGATACTCAACCCGCGGCTGAAGGAGCACTAGTGAACGAACCGATTCTTTCTCTAAAAGAGCTGTCCATACATTATTCCACGTTCGATGGAACCGTGAAGGCCGTCGACCGGGCGAGCCTCGACCTCCCCACCGGGCAGGTGGTGGGACTGGTCGGCGAGAGCGGCTGCGGCAAATCGACCCTTGGCCTTTCGATTCTCCGGTTGGTTCGTCCTCCCGGCGGCATCGCCGGCGGGAAGATCGTCTTCGAGGGTGAGGACCTGGTGACGAAAAAGGAAAGCGAGATGCGCGCAATCAGGGGATCCCGCATCGCGATGGTCTTCCAGGACCCCATGACGTCTCTCAATCCCCTCGTTCGTATCGACCGCCATTTCCTGGAAACCATCGCCTCCCACGAAAACGGGGTGAGTGAAAGCCTCGCTCTCAAGCGCATCGAGACCCTCGTGGAGCATTTGGGCATCTCCCGCTCCCGGCTCCACGAATATCCCCACCAGCTCTCCGGCGGCATGCGACAGCGCATCATGATCGGCCTGGGGCTGATTCTCAACCCGAGGCTTATCATCGCCGACGAGCCGACGAATTCCCTGGACGTCATCGTCGAGGCGCATTTCCTGGACCTCCTCAACGACCTGAAGGAGGAATTCAACCTGACGATTCTTCTGATCACTCACAATATGGGTATCGTCGCGGAGCTGGCTGATCGCGTTGCGGTGATGTATGCCGGCACCATCGTCGAGGAGGGGGATGTGTTCAACCTCTTCAAGAATCCCCTGCACCCCTACACCCGGGGGCTGTTGGCGTCGATACCGAACATCAAGATCGACCAGACGAAACTCTTTACCATGTCCGGCTCGCCGCCGAACCTCATCGATCCCCCCACCGGCTGCTCATTCCATCCCCGGTGTCCGGAAGTGATGGATATCTGTCGGATCAAAGAGCCGAGGGGCATCACCAACAACGGCAGGCGTGTGGAGTGTTTCCTGTACGGGGAGGGGACGGCATGAGCGAAAAGAACCTGGTGGAAGTTCAGAATCTGAAAAAATACTTCCCCCTTTCGACGAGTATTATCGAGGGACTGCTCACCCGGGAGAAGCTTTTCGTCCGGGCGGTGGATGACGTCTCGTTTCGGATACAAAAGGGCGAGGTGATGGGCCTGTGCGGCGAGAGCGGCTGCGGCAAGACGACCACCGGGCGGATGATCATGCGTCTGTTGGACGCCACGGATGGAACGATCACGTTCGACGGCCTGGATATCACCGGGCTTTCCGGGAGAAAACTCAGGCGGTTTCGTCCCAACATGCAGATGGTCTTTCAGGATCCCCATGCCTCCCTCAATCCGCGGATGACCGTGGCGGAGAATATCGGTCACAGCCTGGCGGTGCAGCACTTTGGGACCAAAAAGCAGCGCCGGGAGCGCATCGCCGAGGTCATGGAGAGCGTCGCCCTCACCCCGGTGCACGACATTGCCCGGCGATACCCGCATCTCCTCTCCGGGGGGCAAAAACAGCGGGTGGTGCTGGCCCGGGCGCTGGCGGTGAATCCGAAACTGGTCGTGGCCGACGAGCCCATCGCCATGGCCGATGTGTCCGTTCGGGCGCTGATCCTGGAGCTGATGCTCAAGCTCAAGGAGGAGTACAACCTTACCTATCTCTTCGTCACCCACGATCTCGCCACCGCCAAGTATGTCTGCGATCGGGTTGCGATCATGTACCTCGGGGTCATCGTGGAGATCGGTACTATAAACGAGGTGTTCGGAAATCCCAAACACCCCTACACCCAGGCGCTGCTAACTGCTGTGCCGGTGCCGGACCCGGCGGCGAGGAGACAACACGCCATTCCCCGGGGCGAAATCCCCTCGGCGGTGAATCCACCCCCGGGATGCCGTTTTCATACCCGGTGTCCCATCGCGGATGAGCAGTGCAGCAGTATCCTCCCGGACATGGTGGAGATCTCGCCCACGCACCGGGCGGCCTGCCGGCTGATCCGATAGGGCAACCTTACAACGCCGGGGAATCCATCCACCCGGGGCGGCCGCGTCCCGTTTCGATAACAGGAATCGATCGTTCTTCGATCACCGGTCCGTGTATGAACGGGGGACCGTGTCCGTCCCCCGTTTTTTCATCCATCGATTCCACGGATTGGTGCGGGGGATGGAAAAAAAGCGGGATTCCCCGATTTTCACCCTTGACAACGCTTCACGATCTTTTTTATCATACATATTTATCGACGGAACGGATTGAATCGTGAAATACAAGTTTCTGAAAGTCGATTCCCACGGCCCCGCCGCCCCCTCCGGAACGGGTGTGCGGGCCGACGGTCGTCAGCCCCACGTCATCAGGCCCATTGTCATCCAGAGAAACTACATCCCCCACGCCGAGGGGAGCGCCCTGATCGAGATGGGCAAGACCCGGGTTATTACCACCGCTTCGGTGGAGGAGCGAGTGCCGCCGTTTTTGAAGGGAAGCGGTGAGGGATGGGTGACCGCCGAATACGGGATGCTGCCCCGCTCCACCGACAGCCGAATGACCCGGGAGGTGACCCAGGGGCGGGCCGGGGGCAGGACCATGGAGATACAGCGGCTCATCGGCCGGGCGCTCAGGGCTGTGGTGGACATGAAGGCCCTGGGGGAGCGAACCATCTGGGTCGATTGCGATGTGATCAGCGCCGACGGCGGGACCCGCACGGCGGCCATCACCGGCGGATTCGTCGCCCTTGCCGACGCCCTGATGACCCTCAAGAAAGAGCGAATCATCTCCAGGTTTCCCCTGAAAGACTACGTGGCGGCCGTCAGCGCCGGCGTGGTGAACGGTCGCATCCTCCTCGATCTCGATTACGGAGAGGATTCATCGGCTGAGGTGGACATGAACTTCGTCATGACGGGATCCGGCCTCTTTGTGGAGGTACAGGGTACCGCCGAGGAGACGCCGTTCGATAGAAAGACCTTTGACGAGATGCTTTCCATCGCCGAGACCGGCATCAAGAATCTCATCGAAAAGCAGCGGGAGGCGCTGGGGGGGATCATTGTCGAAGATTGAGGTGGTGCTTGCCACGAAAAACAGGGGCAAGGTCCGGGATTTCGCCGATATATTCGATCAGATGGGGCTTTCGGACCGGATCACCCTCCTCGACCTGTCTCACTTTCCCGGCTTTCCCGACGTGCCTGAAGACGGGGCGACCTTTTCGGAGAACGCCCTGATAAAGGCGAGGGCCGCGGCGGCACATACGGGCAAAATCTCCGTCGCCGACGACTCCGGCATCGTCGTCGACGCGCTGGGCGGCGCCCCGGGCATCTACTCCGCCCGGTTCGCGGGCGTGTCTGCGGATGACCGCGCCAATAACGAAAAGCTCCTTCAGATGATGAAGGACGTCCCCGAGGCCGAAAGGAGGGCCTCCTTCCGGGCGGCCGTCGCGATCGTCTCTCCGGAAGGTAAAGAGGAGGTGGTCGTAGGTGAGTGTCACGGATACGTCGCCGCCGCGCCGCTGGGGACGAACGGCTTCGGGTACGACCCGCTCTTCTTTTATCTCCCCCTAAACAAGACCTACGGCCAGATGACGGATGAACAGAAGAACCGGATCAGCCATCGCCGCAGGGCCATTGAGGCGTGTGCCGCCAGGCTTGTGACATTCATCGACAATACGTGAGATACCCCCTGTCCTGGGCGATGTGACGGGACATCCCGGTTATTCTACCCCGGAAAAGCCCTCCAGGTCCTGAACGAGCTTCTTGATCTGGCGGACCCGCTCGTAGAAGGCGGTCTTGTCTGTGTATGCCCCCTCCTCCAGCAGCCGATCGATGCGGTCCCGGATGAAGAAGAGGTCCTTTTCCGTCCTGCTTCCCTCCAGGGCGATCCGCTCTCCCGGCTCGGTGACGGAGAGAGACTCCACCTTCCCGTCGGGGGCGATCGAGACGCTCTCCCCCCACCGGGGCACAAGGGCCGTGAAATTGAGCTCGCTCTCCAATGCGTCTCGAAACGCTAACGATGCCCGCTCTTCCCCGTGAATCACAAAGCAATGGGGGGCGCTTCCCCGAAAGTAGGACGCCCAGGAGATCAGCCCGTCTCTGTCCGCATGGGCGGAAAATCCTCCGATGGTGTGTATCTTCGCGTTTACCTGGACGTCTTCACCGAGGATGCGCACCCTCTCCGCGCCGCCGACGATCAATCGCCCCAGGGTCCCCTCGGCCTGGTAGCCCACGAAGATCACCGACGCCTCCGGCCGCCACAGGTTATGGCGCAGGTGATGCTTGATGCGCCCCGCGGTGCACATGCCGCTGGCGGAGATGACAATGGCGGGGCCCGGTTTCCTGTTGATGGCGATGGACTCCTCGGTGCTCCGGGTAAAGATGAGGTTCGGCGGCGTAAGCGGCGTTTCCCCGGCGGTGAGGAGGGCATGGGTTTCATCGTCGAAGCACTGGGGATTTTCCTTGACGATCTGCGTCGCCGAGGTGGCCATGGGGCTGTCGACGTAGATCGGGATGTCCGGGAGCACCCCTTCCCTGGCGAATTCCCCCAGGTAGTAAAGCATCTCCTGGGTGCGGCCCACCGCGAAGGATGGAATGACGACCTTCCCGCCCCGGACGGTGGTTTCCAGGATCGCCTCCTTGAATTCGTCCCTGCTTTCATCCTTGGTTCGGTGCAGTCGGTTGCCGTAGGTGGATTCAATGAAGAGATAGTCGGCGCTCGTGACCACGCTGGGGTCTTTGATGATGGGCTGGTCGACCACCCCCAGGTCTCCGGAGAAGACGAGCTTTTTCTCGGTCTCTTCCTCGGTCACCCACATCTCCACAATGGCCGATCCGATGATGTGCCCGGCGTCCCGAAAGATCACCCGGAATCCGGGAATCGGCTCGAATTCCTCGTCATAGTAGACCCGGGAGAACGACCCCAGACATCGTTTCGCATCCTGGACCGTGTAGACGGGAGCAACCGGTTCTTCCCCCATTCTGAGGTTCTTCTTGGTCATCCAATCCGATTCCATCTCCTGGATATGGGCGGAATCCAGAAGCATCAGCTCGCAGAGATCGGCCGTGGCCTTGGTGGCCCAGATCGATCCCCGAAATCCCTCCCGAACCAGTTTCGGGATCAGGCCGCTGTGGTCGATATGGGCGTGGGTCAAGACAACGGCGTCGACCTCCCGGGGGTCGTACATGGCCTCGAGGTAATTACGCCGTACGAGGTCCCGTCTTCCCTGGAACATCCCGCAATCGACCATGAGGTTCCCATGATTGGTGCTGATGAGAAACGACGAGCCGGTGACGGTTCTGGCGCCTCCGAGAAACGTGATACGCACTGGTACATCTCCCTTTTGTGAGTCGTTTTTGTTTGAAAGACCATCATAGCAGAGCACAAACTCCCGCGCAAGAACAACCACAGGTATTTCCGTCCCCTCTTTTCGCCTTGACCCTCTCAGATTCGTGTGATACATAGATACGTTAGCGGTTTTACTATATTATACCGCCGGGAGCGTTTCCCCGGTGTGTCCAGGATGGGCATGTCAAAATACGAATACCCGAAAATCAGAAGCGTCGATATGTTCGCCGTGGATCTCTCCGGCCAGCCCGGCGTTGCCCTCAGGGATCCTCATCTCTACGCCAGAGAGATTATCGCCCTGCCCCGGGACGCCCTGGCGGTCATCCAGCATTTTACCGGCACGAATACCATTGAGGATATCAGAGCCAAGCTCTTGGAGCAGTACGGAGGAGACGTTCCCGCGGAGAATATCCGCTTTATCGCAGAGGAGCTGGACGAGCACCACTTTCTTTTGAGCGAGCGGTTTCTTCGGCACAAGCGCACCGTGGATGAGGAATTCTATGCCTCTCGCGTGAGGCACCCGGTTCATGCCGGCAGCGGATACAGCGAAGACCCGAAGGAGCTTGTCCGTGAATTCGACGGGTACTTTTCCCGGGCGGCGGTGGATCTGGAGTCTTTGAAAAAGAATGCGGACGAGACGGTCGCAATCGTCGCCCCCCACATCAGCATCAACGCCGGCGGCCCCAGCTTCGCTCATGCCTACGGCGCACTTGTGGAGGACGAACCGGCGGACCTCTACGTGATTCTCGGCATCGGGCATGAGGGACTTGAGCGTTTCTTCGCCGGCACCTCCAAGGATTTTATTACGCCCCTGGGAACGGTCGAAACCCATCAGGAGTTCATGAGTGATCTGAACAAGAGATACGATGATGCGCTGTTCGACGGGGAGGCGCTGCACCGCACCGAGCATACCATTGAATTTCAGACGGTGTTTTTGAAATACGTATTGAAGGATCGGCGGTTTTTCATCGCCCCGATACTGGCGTCTTTCCCCCACCAGGTGCTGTCGTCGGATCAATTTCCCGAGGTCCGGGAGAGGATCGATCGCTTTATCGACGCGTTGAGGGGTGCGATAACGGATTTCAACGGCCGGGTTGTGTTGATCGCATCGGTGGATTTTGCCCACGTGGGCGTCAAGTATGGAGACGACAAGCCGCTGTCCCCCGAGGACCTTGAGGTCATACAGAAAAGGGATCGTATGATGATAGAGATTCTCGAAGCGGGGGACGGCGAACGGTTCCTGGACCACATCGCATCCGATGACGACGCCCGGCGCATCTGCGGTTTTTCGGCACTGTATGTGATGCTCAGGGTGCTGGAAAAGGCCAGGGGGGTGCTGCTCAACTACGACCTGACGAGCATGGATGAATATAACTCCACGGTGACCTTTGCGGGTATGAAGTTTACACGTCGGGAATAAATTCCGTTTGCGTACGGCGTAGAAAAAACCCCGATACAAAAGATCACACGGGGCATTATAGGGAGGTTCCCATCGCAAAGAAAAAAATAAAAACGGCCCTCATTCTCCCCGACGGCTTCCATCGGTTCAACTACGGCCCCGGTCATCCCATCAAGTGGGAGCGGGTCAGCTACGCCCTGGATTTGATCAAGGCCTTCAAGCTTGATGCCCTGGAAAACGCCGTGTACGAGGCGCCCACCCAAGCCGACGAGGAAGAGGCGAGAGCGTTTCATACCGACGAGTATCTAGCCGTCCTCAGGGAGGCCAACAACGGAGTTTTCAAGGAGCGCTATACACCATACGGAATGGGACCCGGAGACAACCCGGTATTTCCGGGCCTGTATGATTTTTCACTGACGGTGCTGGGCTGCACCATGACCGCCGCCCGGCTCGTCGGCGAAAGAAAGGTCAAGCGGGCGTTCAACATGGCCGGCGGCATGCACCATGCCATGAAAGACAAGGCTTCCGGTTTTTGCTTCATCAACGACGTCGTGGTGGCCATCGAGTATTTTCTGTCAAAGAAACTCAAGGTCATGTACGTGGACATCGACGCCCATCACGGAGACGGGGTCCAGGCCGCCTTTTACGACACGAATAAGGTCATGACCCTTTCATTTCACGAAAGCGGCAGGTCTCTGTTTCCCGGCACCGGATTTGCCGAAGAAATCGGAGAGGACAAGGGAAAGGGCTTTTCCGTCAACATACCGCTCAGGTACGGCACGGACGACGCCACATTCATCTGGGCCTTCGACCAGGTATTCGAGCCCCTGATCGACAAGTACAACCCGGACGTGCTGGTCAGCCTCGTGGCCTGCGATATGATGCACACCGATCCTTTGGCGAACATGAACCTGACCAGCGAGGGATTCCTCCACGCCGTCAGAAAAATGCGCGAAAAGGCGCCGCGATGGCTCTGCCTGGGGGGCGGCGGTTATAACGAGTTCAACACCGCCCGGCTCTGGACGCTGGTGTGGGCGCTTCTGAACGACATCGACCTGCCCGACGAGCTGCCCGAGGATTTTCTAAAAAAGGCCCAGGTCGAGGGCTTTCAGCTTTCCGGCCTCCTGGACGATCCCTATCGCATGGGGGAATGGCGAAAGCAGGAGGTGATGACCGCGGCCCAGAACAGCGTCAGGGACATTAGAAGAACGATTTTCCCCATGCACAAGATCAAGGTGAAGAGGGGATTCTTCGACGAACTGTTTTACTGAGAGCGATACGCCCGGGCGGATGAAAGGGTCTTGCCTTCCGTCTTCGGGAACGCATATGTGAGCACCATGAGCACAGCAAACAGCAGCACCGCCGAATCGGCGAAGACCTTTGACGTGGCGGGCATCGGCAGCCCGCTGTTGGATTTCATCTTCGAGGTACACGACGGGGTGCTGGCGGAGATAGACCTGAAAAAGGGGGAGATGCACCTGATCGACGAGGAGCAGAGCAAAAAAATCCTCGAGATGATGCGCTCCTATTCTGTCAAAACCGCCCCCGGCGGCAGCAGCGCCAACACGCTGGCGGGGATATGCGCCCTGGGCGGTACGGCCGTCATGCTGGGGACCGTGGGAAACGACGAGCACGGCGGCATCTACGAGCAGAAGACCGTGGAGCACGGGGTGGTGTCGCGCCTGTCTCGGGATGACACAAAAACCACCGGCCACGCAATCACGTTCATCACACCCGATTCGGAGCGGACCTTCGCCACGCACCTGGGGGCGGCGCTGTCGTTTCGTCGCGATCATGTCTTCGAGGAAGACATAAAGAGAAGCCGCATCCTGCACATCGAGGGGTACCAGCTCGAAGACCCGGCCCTGAAGGACACCTGTATTCATGCGATGGAGATCGCGATAGAGAACTCAACGAAGGTATCGATAGACCTCGCCGATCCGGCCCTTGTGGGGAGAAATCTCGAATCGATTACGGATATCGTGAAGCGTTACGCCGATATTGTATTCGTCAACGAAATGGAGGCCCACGCATTTACCGGAAAACATGATCTGGAGGCCCTGCACGATATTTATGATATGTGCGAGGTCGCCGTTGTCAAGCTGGGAGAGAAGGGAAGTCTCGTCAAGGCCGATGACGACTACTGGGTCTTCGACGCCTACAAGACGTCGGTGGATAACACGAACGGCGCCGGAGACGCCTATGCCGCCGGAATACTCTTTTCCCTCGCCCGGGGCATCGAGATGGAGAAGGCGGGGAAAATCGCCTCGTATATCGCCGCCCAGGTGGTTGCCAGCCCCGGCGCCCGGGTCGAGAGGAGCCTCGTCGACGAAATCGCCCCGTTTCTGAAAGACTGACACAAAAAAAACCTCCCCCCTTCTCACAGACGCAAACACGGGATATAATATCAACACACGGAAAGCGAGCCGAGAGGCCCCATACCGGCTGGATGAATCGGACCGGGAGGCGCCGGGTGGGCATCGTGCGGCCGCCTTCCGGATACGCACCGAACAGGGGGGATTCGTACACACCCATGGATCCAACACATCGTCATATCCACATGCTTCTTTCGGGTCTCTCCGATCCCGGGGCCTATCCCCACTCACCTCCGGGCGTGGAGTCGGTGCAGACGCCGATTTCTCTTGTCTTTCTCGCGGGAGATCTGGCCTATAAGGTGAAGAAGCCGGTGAGTCGCGGTTTCCTTGATTTCTCGACGCTTTCAAAACGGAAGTTCTACTGCGAAGAAGAGGTGCGTCTGAACCGACGGCTCTGCCCGGATATATATCGGGGCGTGGTCGCGGTTACGAAGCGGGGAGAGGATATCAAGATAAACGGCGGGGGGGAGATTATCGATTACGCGGTCGAGATGAAACGACTTCCCGCCGGCGGCATGATGAACGTCATGCTGGACGCCGATCTCGTGACACCGGATCATATACGGCGCATCGCCGGCATCCTGGATCCGTTTTATCGGACCGCGCTCACAGGAAAGAGCGTGGATGAATACGGGAGCATTGACTCCATACGGGAAAACACCGACGAAAACTTCACCCAAACAGAAGCGTTCATAGGGAAAACCGTTACCCGCGAGCAATTCGAGGATATTCGGGAATACACCGACGCCTTTTTTAATGAAAACCGGGACGCGTTCGAAAGAAGGGTGGACGGCGGCTTCATCCGGGAGGGCCACGGGGACCTCCATTCGCGAAACATCTGCATTGATGGTGAATCGATACATATTTATGACTGTATCGAGTTCAATGAGCGTTTCCGCATGAAGGACGTGGCCGAAGACATGGCCTTTCTGGCGATGGACCTTGATTTTCATCTCCACCCGTCCCTCTCGAGCCTGTTTGTCTCGGAATACCGGAACCGCTCGGGCGACGATGAACTCCCGCGCCTCCTCCCCTTTTATACCTGTTATACCGCCTATGTTCGGGGTAAGGTGGAAAGCTTCATCTGGGCGGATACCGATGAGCCGACCGAAGAGAGAGAAAGGGCAAAACAAGACGCCGCCGCCTACTTTTCCCTGGCACATCATTACGCCGTCTGGCCCCGCATGCCCTTCGTGATCGTGATGACCGGTCTTTCCGGGACGGGTAAAAGCGCATTGGCACGGGCTGTGGCAGAGGAACTGGGGTGGGATGTGATATCCACCGACGAGGTCAGAAAAGAGATCGCCGGTATCGATCCCTCGTCCCACCAGTACAGCGATTTCAACCAGGGCATCTATACACCCCGCATGCACGAGGAGACGTATCGGGAGATGCTGGTGAGAACCGAGGAGCGCCTGCTTAAAAAACAATCCGTTATCCTGGACGGGGCGTACCTGAAACAAGACGAACGGGAGCGGGTCCGGTGCATGACCGAAGACCTGGGGGCGCGGTTTCTCATCGTCCACGCCGTGTGCACGGACGACCTGGTGGAGAAGCGTATCGAGGGGCGGATGTGGTCGAAAAACGCATCCGACGCCACCGTGGAGGTGTTCAGGCGGCAGAAGACCTTCGTCCAGGCGCCGAACGAGGGTGAGCGGCCGCACACCGTCAGGATCGACACATCCGAATCCCTTCGGGACGGAGTGAAGCGCATTATCGCCCGCGTCCTTCTGGGTGACGGGCGGGCGGGAATATAACACACATTCTTTTCACTGAGGAGGTATATATGAAACCGTTTGTTTGTATGAAAACCGTCGCGAAGGTGATTCTTTCGGCCTTCGCCGTTCTGTGTGTGGGGATGCTGTCGGTCGTTCCGGCCAACGCCCAGACCACCGGTCCGTCGCTGTGGATGGACAAGCTCGAATTCGCCCCGGGGGAGGCCATCTCGCTTCATTTTACCGCGCCGGCGGGGCTTCCCACAAATGCGTGGATCGGCATTATTCCCTCCAATATCCCCCACGGAGACGAATCGGTGAACGACCAGCACGATATCTCCTATCGATACCTCGACGGGCTGACATCGGGAACCCTGACATTTTCCGCGCCCACCACACCCGGCACCTATGATTTTCGCATGCATAATACCGATTCCGATGGTGTGGAGCTGAAATCCGCCACGTTTACTGTCGTCACTCCAGGGGGCGGAGGGGGAGGAACAGGAGTAGGTGGTGTGTCGATCTCCCTCGCTAAGACTGTCTTCTCTCCCGGAGAGAGCATCACCGTCACCTTTACCGCGCCCCCGGGGCTTCCCGACAGCGGGTGGATCGGGATTGTTCCCTCAAGCGTGTCCCACGGCGATGAATCGACGAACGACATGAACGACATTGAATACCACTACATGAAGGGAATGACCTCGGGCACCTTGACATTCACCGCCCCGGCCATGATCGGCAGCTATGATTTTCGGATGAACGATAACGATTCGAACGGAAGAGAGTTGACCTCGATTACATTTATGGTACAGTAGAAAAGAGGGTCTGCACGGCGCATGCGCCGATGCGAATCGGCCGTCCGTGACTATCGGAACGGAGATGGTCCTGATCCTGTGGAAACAAACGGCGCCCTTGAGAGGGGGCGCCGTTTGTCGAGGACACTCAATACGGGACGTGCGACTGAACGAAGCGGGTAACACAAGACGATGACACGGGAACGAACATCACTCTTGCCGGCATTTCTCTCCATCGGCATCATGGGGCTTTCCATGGGCGTCAGCATGCCGATTCTCGCCCTGGCGATGGAGAAGATCGGCGCCACGGTGACGTTGGTGGGCCTGTCCATTCTGGTGGCCAACAGCGCGGCCTTGGTTTCTTCCCTACTGACTCCTCCGGCCATCGATCGCGTCGGCGGTAAAAACGTGCTGATCTGGTGCATGATGTTTCTGTGCATCATCATTTTTCTGTACGCCGCCGCCCGAAGCATCGGGCATTTCTTTTTTCTCAGGGCTATATACGGCCTGCTCATGGGTTTTATCTTCGTGACCACCGAAGCGTACATCATCGCCCTGAGCGACCCGGAAAGACGGGTGCGCAACATGGGCATTTACGGCGTGGCCATCGCCGCAGGCAGCGCCCTGGGGCCGATCATGGGGTTTCGACTCTACGAGATGGGGGAGAAGCTCCCCTTTTACATTGGGGCCGCGGTATGCGCCCTGCCCCTTTTGACGATCATCATCCTGCTGAAGCCCTACACCCCGCCGAAACGGGAGGGTCGTCGTCCCCTGTCTCCTCTGGCCATCATCATCCCCATCATCTCCGCGATGATCTTCGGCCTGATTTATGACGGGATCCTGGGGCTGATCGCCCTCTACCTGGAAAACGGCGGATTTCTCCTGTCCCAGATGGGCCTGATCGTGACCTCCTTTCTCGTGGGAGGGATTATCCTGCAGTATCCGCTGTGCATGGTCGCCGACCGCACCAACAAGCATCTCTTCCTGACGGTAACGGCCATAACGGGGGCGATAGGGTTCTTCCTCTGTCCCTGGTTTCAGGGCCCCGTGCCGCTGATGATCGCCACGTTTTTTGCAGGTGGCATCGTCAGCACCACGTATCCCGTGGGCATGGCCGTCCTCGGAGACGACATCTCCGAGGAATATGTCACCCAGGGGGCGGCGTACATGTCCGTGGGATTTTCCATAGGAGCCATCGCGGGGCCCTATTTTCTGTCGGTGATGATGGACTGGTTTGACTATCGCTACCTCTTCTTTTCCATCTCCGCGGCCCTGGTCGTCTACGGGGCGGCGACGGCGGCGTCTTTTTCCCGGGGAGGAGGGAGGGGACCCGAAGAAACCCCGGAACACGCCGACTCGTAACGGGAGGGATACACTAAAAAAGGCGTGTCACCTATCGTATCCGTCGTTTCATGGTGTCGAATGAGCGGGTGTTGACGATGGGTCGCGTGTTTTTCGAGTCGAGCTGGGAGATTTCCGCCTTGACGGTGGAAATCCGCTCGGACGTGGAGGGATGGGTGGAAAAAAGCTCGGTGAGGGCCGACGGCTCGGAGTCCTCCATCTCCTGGAGCTTGTACATGAAGGTGAGGTACTGGGCGGCGTCGTAACCTGCGGCGTGGGAAATCCTCACCGCAAGCCGATCCGCCTGCAGCTCGTTATCCCTGCCGTAGGCCAAAAGCCCCACGGAAGAAAAGAGATCCCCCACCAGGTACTGCCAGTCCGGTGCGTCGCTCCCCAGCAAGAGCCCCATGACGAGATTGATGCCCATGATTGTGGTCAGCTGCTCGGTGCCGTGACGCTTGACGGCGTGGCCCATCTCGTGGGCGATGACACCGGCCAATTCCGCCTCCGTGTCCACCCTTCTGATGAGGCCCGAGTTGACGTAGATGTAACCGCCCGGAATCGTAAAGGCGTTGACCTCGTCGTCTTTGATCACCTTGACGGACAGGGGGATGTTGTCGGTATTGGGTGCGTGCGGAGCGATCCGGGCGCCCAGTTCCCGGGCGTATCTCTGGACCTCGCTGTCGGGGTAGAGCTGATACTCCTTTTCGATCTCCCGGGACAGCTCCTTTCCTATCTCAATCTCCTCTTCAACGGAGACGAGGTTGAAGTCGTCGAAATCGAAACCGAAATCCTGACCGGCGGCGATCCGGACGCCCGATGCGGCGATCAAAAGAACCGTGATCATCAACGATATCGGTACGACGGATATCCGGGTGAATATGTGTTTCATGGTGTCTCGTTTCTTCCTTTCTTCATATTCTTTTGATACGGAAACGAACAAAAGGATTCAGTAGACGAGAAACGGGAGGTCGGCGAGCCGGATGAGCACCTCGATGTCGAAATCATCGATGGAAAAAAGACGCGCCGTGAGCATGCGGCCGGTCACGTCCACCTCCTCGACACTGAACAGCTCGCAAAACGGGGCGTTCCGGGAGACGCTGATCCCCTCGGTCAGCCCCCGGAAAAGCAGCTCCCGATCTTCGGCCGGGGAGGTTTCATCCTGGTAGTAGAGTATCAGTGTGATATCCTGGATCGTGTCGTTCCCCGTCTTTCTCGGACGTACGGCGAAGGCGTAGTAGGTGTACGGATGCAGGCGGTACTCCGGGAGTCCCCAATCCTCGGGCTCCCGGATGAAGAGCCGCTCCGCTTCATCGTACATCGAGGTCATGGTGATACTCGACCCGATGAAGAGGGCCGTGTAGGCCCCGTCTCGTTCCACCCGATCGGTGATGGTCGCGATGTCTTCATCTTCCGCCAGGGTGCGGATTTCCAGGCGATCCAGGTAGTCCATGAGGAGCCGTTCCGTCGGGGCGTGGGCGATGAGGTCTCTGTCCAGAAACACCAGGTTGGAAAAGGAGAGGGGGAGTCCGCCCATACCGATCGCCTCCGACCAGGGCAGGGAATAGACGACATGCCCCCGGTGTTCGGTGCCCTCGAAACCGGCATGAGAGAGATTCTCGACGATTCTATCCCGATCAAAGTCTCCCAGCACCACCGTCACCGCGAACGACTCGGTCCTGGCGAGCGATCGGGCTCGAAAATCCCCTGGGTCGAATCCCAGGGGCGCCTCTTCTCCCAGGAGGTACGAAAGCTCCGCCATGGAAAACGTGAACCTGCCGATGTTCGAGAAGAAATCAAGCTTGTCCCGGAGGGGTGACAGATGATCCACCGGAGCAATCCCCAAGAGCCGCTGGGCCGCCTCGATGTCCGATATCTCCACTGATTCGTAATACCTGGTCGGGACTGCGGAGAAGAGGCGATCGGTGCGGTCCGTGGACGGGGAGCAGCCGGGTGTGAGGATCAGGGCCGCAAGAAAAAGGGCAATCGGGAGTCTGCCGGGATGAAGGGACACTCTCCCTTTGGTTTCGCTCGATGCACGGGATGTCTCCATTGTTCGCGCCCTCACAGTCGGATATGCGGCGCACAGACGGTTCCCGCCCGAAATTGGATGGGAAGAAGAACCCCCGGCGCCGCCGCCGAGTGAAATATGCACTTACAATAAAAAGAGTATGCGATGCATGATGAAACGGTTGGACGTCCGGCGTTACACGCCGTACTGTATATATGGTACTCCACGTCACCCTTTCCGTCAATCCGTTTTTTCATCATGAATGTATATGAACCGGTATGATTCGGAAATATTTTTGACAAAACCGCACAATACGTATACCATGTCCGGGTACGTTTACTTCGGTTTTCTTCCGTGTCTCAGATAAAAAAGTGTGAACAGGCCCTTGACAGCACCGTGGGACGGGCGGTGATTGAATATTCAATGATCGAGGCGAACGATCGTGTGCTGGTGGCGGTTTCGGGCGGCAAGGACAGCTGGGCGCTGCTGACAACCCTGATGCGTCTGAAAAAGAAGGCGCCGATTCCCTTCTCGCTCTTCGCGGTGCACGTTGATGCGGCGTTTCCGGAGACCGAGGCCGATACAGAGCTGATCGAAGCCTGTCTCTCGGATCTCGGCGTCGAGCACGAAATCCTCCCCACGGGTATATATCAATTGATGCAGATGAAGGTGAAGCCGGGGTCGAATCCGTGCGGGTTCTGCTCCCGAATGCGCCGGGGGGCGCTCTATGGCAGGGCGAAGGCGGGCGGCTTTACCAAGATCGCCCTGGGCCATCATCGGGAGGACGCAATTGAGACGCTGCTGTTGAATCTTTTCTATGCGGGCCAGATCAGGTCGCTTTCGCCGAAATATATCACCGATGACGGCGCCCATACCGTCATCCGGCCGATGATACTCACGCCGGAATACAAGATCGAGGCATACGTGCGGGAGGCGGGCTTCCCGATTATTGATAATTGTCCCTTTCACGACAAGACGACCTCCCGGCGGGCCTCCATGCGCGCCCTTGTGAGTGATCTCAAGAGGGAGAATCCCCGGATCGTAAAAAGCATCATGCGGGCCCTCGCCAACGTGGACCCGAAACACCTGTTGGACAAGAGGTTGTTGGATACCGGATCGGATGTCGATGATGATCATTGACGCACACACGGAAAGACGACGGGCCGTCGCAAACGCCGCCGCAACGCTGCGGGAGGGGGGGATTATCGTCTATCCCACGGACACCCTCTACGGATTCGGCGCCGCCGCCCGGAACCGGCAGGCGGTGGCCCGCCTGATGAAAATAAAGGGGCGAAAAACGGGTCTCGTCTTTTCCGTCATGTGTGCGGACATCGACGATCTCGTCAGGTTCGTTCGTGTCCGGGCCGAGTACGCACCGGCGCTGGAACGGCTGCCGGGACCCTATACGTTCATCTTCCCCTCGAAAGAGCGGCTTCCCGACGGGGTGATCGGACCCGGAGTGGGGCTGGGCGTCCGGATACCGGATTGCGACCTGGCACGATCCATCGCGAGGGAGTTCGGCGCCCCGGTAATCACCACCAGCGTCAACCGTACCGGCGATGCGCCGCTCACCGCTCCGGAAGAGATCAAAAGGCGGTTTTCGAACGAGGTGGACCTGATCATCGACGCCGGGAATATCGTCGGCGAACCGTCGACGGTCATCTCCTTTATGACAACCCCCCCCTCCCTGATTCGTCGGGGCGCGGGGGATGTTGATTTCCTGGAGATGTTTCGGACCAATGACGCATCAATACGTCACACACAAAACAAGGAGCGGCCATGACGGGGGTATTCAACCTGGACGAGATGTTAGGCTGGGCGGCGGATCTCTATGACATGGGGATGAAGCGCCCCGGAACGGCTGCCGGCGCCCGGGCGGAGGCGTATCTTTTGGGCGTTCTGAAGGGTCTGGGGCTTCCCCGGGTTTGGGCGGAGGATGTGCCCTTTACCGGGTGGTTTCACGATCACGTAATGCTGACGGTCCAGGGACCGGGGGGAACCCGGGGCTTTTCACCCCAGCCCATATCCTACGGCGCCTTCACCCCGCCCGGGGGTATCACCGGGAAGATCCTTGACGCCGGGAGCGGCACCGACGAGGACTTCACCAAAGAAGACTTCACCGGTGCCGTGGCCCTTGTCACCTACGCCCACGGCGAGCTCCCCTACGATATGATGCGGGAAATCGCCCATTACGTTCACGACCCGGACGGCACCCTCGCCGGGAAATCCCAGATCATGAGCTGGCTGGTGGAGGAGGAACGTCGGGCCTATGACGCCGCCGCGGCGGCCGGGGCGGCGGGCATCATCAGCGTGTTTCCCTTCGATATCACCCCGTATCTCTGTTACGACGGCACTAATCCGTTTACGGGACGGATGGGGTCGATCCCCGGCGTGGGCCTGAAAAAGTCGGAGGGAGAGGCCTTACAGGAGTTGCTTTCGGCCGGGGAGGCGCGGGCCGTCCTGACCCTGACGGGACACACACGGTCGGCGCTGACCCGGAACATCATCAGCCTGGTGCCGGGAGAGAGCGACCGTATCCTCCAGGTGGCCTGTCACCACGATTCCATGTGGTCCGGCGCCACCGAGGACACCGCCGGTGTGGCCGCGGTGCTGGCCCTCGCAAAAAAATACGCCGCCGTAAAACCGAAGCTGACGCTGGCCTTCGTGCTGGACGCCGCCGAGTGCCTGGTGGTCATCGGCTCCCGGGCGTATATCGGGAGGCATGTAGATGACATGATTCATAATTTCGTGTGTGATCTGCACATCGAGCACTTCGCCCGTGAATACATCATAGACCCATCGGGAGCCCTGGTTCCCAACGGAGACATCCAGCCCCGGGGACTCTTCGTGACCGATACGGGTCCCCTGGTTGAGATCGCGAAAGACGCGGTGATAACCCACAACCTGAGACGGACCACGCTGCTTCCCACCGACACCCCCCTGGGAGTGCCCACCGACGCGTCGGCGTACAACCGGGCCGGACTGCCGGTGATCAGCCTCATCTCCGCCCCGATTTACTGGAACGCCGCCGAGGACACCTGGGACAAGATCGCCGCGGACGAGATCATCCCGGCCACAAGGGCGTATGACCAGATGATTCAGGCGATCATGGATCGGGACCCTGACGACATCAGAATCCCCGGACCGCCGCGGGATGGATATATCCTGACCTGAACGAGATCTCCTGTTGTTCCCGATGCGTCCCCGGTCATGTGCGGAGCCTGTACGCCCGGGCGAAAAGACGGCGAGGCTCCCGGGAGGCTGGGCGGCTCATGAATAACTCATCCGGCCGGTAAATGAACAGAATAACTTTCCGATATACACGAGCTCCCCTTCGTATGGATGGGGGCTCGTGTGGTTTTCAGGCGGGCGAAAATTAAAGCTCTGGGAAATCGAATTTATAAGAAAAATGATTCTCTCCAGAGTTTACTACAACCAAGTTGACCGTTTGTCCAGACATTTCTTCTGCTTCTTCAAGCGAGACGCTGCATGTGATCGTGTCACGTTTTTGCGGCCCCGGATAAGTTTCTCGTTGCTCATTGTCGTCCAATAATGCGGTAGATTCAGAACCGGCTGCGGAAAAGAATAGAACACCTTTTACAGTTAATGGTATCACATTATTTGTATTAAGATGTGACAAGATTAACTTGACTTGACAGTTGAAAAGAAAGGTGGTCAGATACCTCCTGGCAAACAACTCAAAAAGTTGAAGGAGGAT